>CAMNVW010000047.1 GCA_946563605.1 uncultured Clostridia bacterium
CCTCACCACAAAATAAAAACCACTCTCCGCTTGGAGAGTGGTTTTTTTATAAAATTGAGGGCTTCTCTTTCCCCCGACGGGGCGCGTAGCCTCACCATAAATTTGTAGAGGCTGGTGGAAATGCAACTAAAAAAACAAAACTAAGGAGAGTGGGCGTTGCCCATTCTCAAGGTCGCACTAAGATAAAACTAATTTTCGCACAAAAGCAAAAGTGCGACATCACGCAACGCAAAGCCAGTTTTTGCAAGAAATTGTAAGAGGAAGGATCATGTATATGAAAAAAGGAATCATCTTCGATTTGGACGGAACGCTCTGGGACGCTACCGAGCAGATGCTGCCTGCATGGAATCGGGTACTGACCCATTTCAGCAGCCGAGAGCCGATGACCTTAGCGGAACTGCGCAGCTATATGGGCAAAACCGTCGAGGAAATCGCTGCCGCTGCTCTGCCGGACCTTCCCGAAAAAGACAGGGTCGCCATCTTCAACCAGTGCAGCATCGACGAGCTGCCGTGGCTCAAAGACCATCCCGGCAAAATCTACCCCGATGTGCCGCAGGTTTTGGCGCAGCTTGCAAAGGATTATCCGCTGTACATCGTCAGCAACTGTCAGGACGGCTATATCCAGACCTTTTTGCAGGTATCGGGGATGGAAAATCTGTTTGCCGATTTCACCTGTTCCGGCATGACAGGCTTTGGCAAAGGCGACAACATTCGCCTGATTGTGGAAAAGCACCAGCTTGACAAAGCCGTTTATCTGGGCGATACCCAAGGCGATTACAACGCCTGTGCAAAGGCGAACGTCCCGTTTATTCACGCCCGCTACGGCATGGGGACTGTCGAACAGCCGGTAAAATCCATCGCCGCGTTCCGCGAACTGCCCGAGATGGTGCAGTCCGTCTTTTCTGACGAGCTTCATTAGCCGCACAAAAAAAGGCTTCGAGATTTTTCTCGAAGCCTTTTTTATTATCGAAACGATTTTATCTTTCCTCAAACCATTTTGGCTCGTCGCTTTCGCCCAAAACGAGAAACGCGTCAAAGCCCTGCTCCTGCAGTTTATTGAGGAATTTGCCCATCTTCTTCGGACGGAGGAATACGCTTGCCTCCATCCCCTGTTCGCGCAGTTCATCGGTCTTGCGAACCGCCTGCGCGCCCTGTGCTTCATCGCAGAGGACGGCAACACGTTTGCGGCGTCCCGGGATAGCAAAACCCTGCTCCTCCAAGATTTGGAAGATGCGCTCAAATCCAATGGAAAAGCCGACTGCCGGAACATTTTCACCGGTAAATTTGCCGACCAGACCGTCGTAACGTCCGCCGCCGCCGATGGCTCCGCGGAATTTGTTGGACTGAATCTCAAATACGGTGCCGGTATAATAGCCCTGACCGCGAATCAGCAGCATATCGAACACAACGTCGTACTGTCCGTTTGCAAGCTCGTTTGCATCGGCAATAATCTTACGAAGCTGTGCCGCAATTTCTGCTTCCCCACACATTGCTTCCGCCTGTTCCAGCGTGCACCCGCCGTCCAGCAGCTCTTTGATTTTTGCACAGACTTCCTCAGCGATATTTTTGCCTGCAAGCTCCTCCAAAACGCCGTCGGTACCGATTTTATCCCATTTGTCCAGCGTGATGCAGACAGAATCCATCTGCTCGTCCGCAATGCCGACCTGACGCAGAACGCCTTTGAGCACGCGGCGGTCATTGATCTTGATGGTGAAGGAACCGATGTCCAGCTTCAGCAGCGCCGCCGCGGTGGTGTGGATAAGTTCCAGCTCGCACAGCGGCGATTCGCTGCCGAGGATGTCGATATCGCACTGTACAAATTCTCTCATGCGTCCTTTCTGCGGACGCTCGGCGCGGTAGGACTTGTCGATTTGAATACATTTAAACGGCAGCGACAGCTTTGCGCGGTTTGCCGCATAAAAACGGCTGAGCGGCAAGGTCAGGTCATAGCGCAGACCGAGGTCGGCAAGATTCTGGTAATCCTGCTTTTCCAAAGCGGCATCCAGCTTGTCGCCGCGCTTTAAAATCTTGAACATCAAATTCAGGTTGTCGCCGCCCTCGCTTTTTTCAAGATTCTCCATATCTTCGATAGCAGGCGTTAAGATGCGCTCAAAACCTGCCGCACGATAGGTTTCCAAAATAATATTTTGCAGGTAATCCCGCAACAGTGTCTGTGACGGCAGATAATCAGCCGTTCCTTTGACCGGATTGATTTTCATAAAAACAGTTCCTCCTTCAATTTCCGATTCACGCTCAAAATAATCCTCAATATTGCTATCATACTATATGGACAATCGTTTGTCCAGCGCAAAATCTGTTCATTTTTGCTTTACGGCTCCATTTATCTGCATGATCTAACGTTCTCTAATTCTCCTGTTGTGATTCTTACTTGATCAAACATCCCAAGGACGACATTTTCCTCCAAAACCCTGTCTTGTGTGAAGAAAATTGTCAGTTATTCCCGTTTTTATTCTCAAGAGACTATACAGACAAAATTTTTGATTGCATTTTGTCAAAAATTGCCCTATACTTTATATAGCAAAAGTCTTTTTCATATTGGAGGATGATTATGCGTATCGCTATTTTCACAGAAACCTACCTGCCGCAGATCAACGGCGTCGTTACACATATTAAAATTTTAAAGGAAGGGCTGGAAGCGCTCGGTCACACTGTGCTGATCGTTACCGCCGACTCCAAAACCCGCAAACATTACATCAAAGACGATGTGCTGCATTGTCCTGCGCACAACCTCAAACGCATCTACGGTTTAGACCTTGCTTCTCCCGTCAGCCGTGCCCGTCTGCACTATGTGCGTGAATTTGCACCCGACATCATCCATGTCCACAACGAATTCAGCATCGGACTCAGCGGCATGGCAATTGCAAAGATTCTGCACGTTCCGGTAGTCTACACCTTACATACCATGTACGATGATTACATCTACTACATCGCGCCAAAGCCGCTTGTTCCCCTCACCACAAAGCTCTCTCACCGCTACGTTAGGCTGTTCCCCAAATATGCGAACGTTGTCACCGGCCCGTCCAAAAAGTGTCAGGAGTACACCAACGAGATCGGCAGCGACAAAAAGGTGGAGGTCATCCCAAACCCTGTTGAGCTCGATTCCTTCGCACCGACAACCTCCACACCGCAGCAGCGCGCGCAGATCCGCGAACAGTTCCAGATTCCGCAGGATGCGACCGTCGCCTGCTTTGTCGGACGTCTGGGACAGGAAAAAAGCGTCGATGTCCTGCTTCGTTTTTGGGCGCAGGAAATCACACAAGAGGACAACCTGTATCTGCTGATTGTCGGGGACGGACCCGAAAAAACGCATCTGGAGGAAATTGCAGAGCAGCTGCACATCACCGACACCGTCCGCTTTGCCGGAAAAGTGATGCACCCCGATATGCCGCCGTACATCCACGCCTGTGATATTTATGTCACAGCATCCCTTTCGGACACAAACTCCATCTCCATGCTGGAGGGGATGGCTGGCGGTCTGCCGGTTTTGCAGCTGTATGACCAGCTCAACGCCGATCAGGTGCGCGACGGCGTCAACGGCTATATGTTCCGCGACGCAAAGGAAATGGGACAGCTGCTGCACAGGATTCGCGACATGGAACCGGAGGAACTGCAAAAACTCAAAAATTCGGTTATGCAGTCGGTCAAAAATTCCGGCGCACAAAACCTCGCAAACTATATCCAGACCATTTACTACACCATTTATAAGGAAAATCCTTCAAAAGATACCAAGCGAAAACTGGCGCTGCCTGGTCTGCACAAAAAATAATCCTGTTGATATAACCGCTGTGTTTTTGCACAGCGGTTTTCTTCTGCCGTTTTCCTCCTTTGACAGATTTTCCCTTTTGTCGGTTTGCGTTTTCATTTTTTTTATGGTAAACTATTTTTAGTTTTCCCTTATTTTCAAAACTTCACAGATTCAGAAAGGTGGTTTTTCCTTGGACGTTTCGTTGTTTACCAGCTGCAAAGAACGTGTTCTTAAAAATTGCAGCAAAGTCATCGTCGGAAAAGATGACACAATCAATCTTGTTTTCACCTGTTTTCTCTGTTCGAGTCATGTCCTTCTGGAGGACGTCCCAGGCACCGGCAAGACCATGCTGCTGCGCGCGTTTTCCAAAACCATCGGCGGCAAATTCAAACGTATTCAGTTTACGCCCGACCTGCTCCCTTCCGATTTGACCGGCATCAACTTCTACAACCAAAAGACCGGCGAATTCCAGTTCCGCGAAGGTCCGCTGTTTTCCAATATCATCCTCGCAGACGAAATCAACCGCGCTACTCCGCGCACGCAGTCAAGCTTGCTCGAAGCCATGGAAGAACATCAGATTTCGGTTGACGGCGTAACCACGCCGATGGAAGAGCCGTTCATGGTCATGGCGACCCAGAACCCATTGGAATCCTACGGAACCTTTCCTCTGCCGGAAGCGCAGATCGACCGATTCTTTATGAAATTAAAGCTCGGCTATATGACCCGCGAGCAGGAGCTTTCGGTCATCAGCCGTCCTTCCACCTCGCAGATCGTGGAAACCTTGGAGTGCGTTATTTCCCTTGATGAAATCAAACAGCTCAAAGAGATGATTCCGCAAATCACCGTTTCCGACGACGTTGCCGGATATATCATGGACATTGTGGAGCACACCCGAAGCGAAGGAATGTTTACCCTCGGCGTTTCCACGCGCGGCGCCATCGCGCTGTACAAAGCCGCTCAGGTCACCGCCGCATTGAACGGCAGGGATTATGTTCTGCCGGAGGACGTCCGCTATGTTGCGCCGCACGTTTTATGTCACCGAATCGCTGCCGGCTCAACCATCCGCTCGGGCGATGTGGAAAACTATCTCAACCATCTGCTGACCCAGATTCCTGCTCCTTTGGAACAAATTCAGGCTTAAAAAGGAGAGGATCACTTGACGACACTGCTGGTCATCTTTATCATCGCCATGTTTTTGGCTGAGCGATACTACCTGCGGCACGGTCTTCAGCACATTTATTACGACACCGAAGTTTCGCAGTCGCTTCTTGAGCCAAATGAGAAGTTTGTGATTCGCTCTACCGTCGAAAATCACAAAGCATTGTTCGTTCCTTATGTCAGCATGACGGAAACGCTTCCCCTTGGGATTCAAATTCCAGGCGAACAGGAAAACGTTTCCGATGACGCGCCCTCCAACGTCTATATCGCAAACGTCACGCCGTATTCCGAGCAAACGACCGGAAGCCATCTGCGTTCCAGCTTTTATCTGATGCCGTATCAGAAATTCAGCCGCGAAGTGACCGCATTTCTGCCGAACCGCGGACGTTTTCTGCTGCGCGGCTGCTCTATGTCCGGCGGCGACCTTTTAGGCTTAGCTGATTCCTTCCAGCAATTTCCTCTTACCAAAGAAATCGTCGTCATGCCGAACCGTCTGGATTGTCCGGCGCTGGACACGCTGCTCGGCGATTTTCTGGGGGATATTTCGGTCAACCGTTTTATCTTTGAGGACCCGATGCTGACCATCGGGTTTTCCGAATACTCCGGCAGAGAGCCGCAGCGCGACATCAGCTGGAATCAAAGTGCGCGCATGGGCAGGATGATGGTCAAAAATTACGACCACACCGTCGATACCTCGTTGAGCATCCTGCTCAACGTCCAGTCCGTGGCAAATCATTACGAGGACGAAGCCGCCATCGAGACCTGCATCTCTATGACGCGCTCCATTTGCGAAACACTGGAAGAAAAGCGCATCAAATATGGCTTTTACACCAACGCTGTCCTTGCAGGCTCGCTGTCCTCCTCCTTTTCCAGCATCGAACAGGGCTTGGGCAGCAGGCATTTTTACTCGGTGATGGAGGCGTTGGGACGCGCCGCGCCGATCGGTTCCGCCGGATTTGACCGCACGCTTCTGCGCGCTTGCCGCACCAGCGAACAGGGGCGGTATCACATCATCATCACGCCGGAGATTCATTCCGCATGGGAAGAACCGCTTCACCTGCTGCAGAAGCTTTCCACCGGACACGTGATTCTCCTGACGCCTTCCTCAGTAAAAAACAACCAGCCGCAAGACAGCGCAAAGGAGGATGAAATCGCATGACCTTCTGCTTTCTGTTAAAAATGCTCGGCGACCTTTCTCTTTTGTATGCCGCGGCAAACTCCATTTTACTTCCTGCCGGCTGCGATATTTCCTCGTTCGCGCCGGCTGCCATCCTTTCGCTTTGCGGCGCGCTCGGGTATGCGCTGAACGGGAAAAACACAAAGCTGCGCTTTTTATCGCTCGTTCCGATGCCGCTTGTCTTTGTGCTGTATCACACAGGAAATCTCATCACCATGCTGGTGATTTTGATTTCCTGTACCTATGTGGTTTTGTGCGTTGCGATGCCGCGCTTTGAATTAAGCCACGAGGAACGCACAGGCTTTCTCTCCATCAGCTGGAAGATGCTGCTGGTCTGCCTGCTGTTCCGCATATTTTTCCTATCTTCCGGCGATGCGGGGCCTGCCTTCGTTCCCTATGTTTTGATCTGTGCGGTCAGCACTTTGACGCTGACACAGATGCTTCGCCACGATGAAAAGATCCTGAATCAGCCGCGGTTTCGCCTGCTGAGCCTCGGTCTTACTGCGGCGCTTTTGCTGCTGATTGCCTTCATCAGTTCGCCGGCATTTCTTTCGTTTGTCCTTTCCGCGGCAAAATTCCTCTACCATTGGACGATCATGCCGCTGCTGCTGTTGCTCTCCTATCTTCTCGGCAGTGTGATCCTCCTTGTGGCAAAGCTCCTCCCTTCCCCTACCTGGCAGAACAAAAACATAAACGACATCCTCCCGAATTTTTCCCTTTCTGAGGACAACACGCTGAAGAACATTGAACCTGTTGCCAATCCCGGTTTTGAAGCCGTTTTCAGAAGTCTCTTTGCTGTGGCTGTAGTGGTTCTCATCGTAGTGTTCTTTGTCCGTATGCTCAGAAAAAGGAAATATGCGCAAGGAGATTCTTCGATCAAGGAAACGCGCGGCAGAATCAACCAGAACCGCAAATTCAGGGAAAAGGCGCCTGCCGACCTGATTGCCCCCAAAGAACCCCGTCAGGCTGTGCGCTATTATTACCGGCGTTTTCTGCGCACCTGCAAGCGCATGGGCTCGCCGTTTTCCGAGGATATGAACAGCAAAATGGTCGCGCAGAGAGCCGCCGAAACGCTGACCGGAGAATACAAGCCGCAGCTTGAAAACATCCGAAACGTGTACATCAAAGCGCGGTACAGCCAGCACGACATTGACCGCAAGGATGTGCAGACCATCAAGGAAAACTATCAGCAGATCAAAAAAGCAGCTGACGACCTTGAAAAACGGTTATAAATTGTATAAAAAAACTGCAAGGAAAAAATCCTTGCAGTTTTTTTGTTTGAGATAAAAAGTTTTGTCAACCTTTTCAAAGAGTTGTCTGGTTTTGGACGTTGTCCAAAATCCAATCCAGAGTGAAACTCTGGTCGCACTCCGCAGAGTGCGAAACACCTTATCGTCAGGCGCATTTTTGAAAGTTTGAAAACTTTTTGAAAGAAAAAAAGTTTTCAAGAACTGCTGTCACAATGAAACTTCCCCTCGAAAAATTCCCAGCGGGAAGTTTTCGACACTCTCAATCTTTGTTTTGACTTTCAGAAAAGCCGGAAACTTTGTGGGGCAAGCAGCCCCACTTTCTCTATTTTAGCTTCCGACCTTCTGGAAGGTCAAATTACTGCCTACGCAGTAATGATCTTTTCAAACGCGTCCAGTGCGCGGTCGATGTCCTCTCGGCTGGTGTCATTGGTGGTGACAAAGCGGAACTCCCCGTCCTCGATGCCATTGATTTTGACACCGGCTTCCAGCATTTTGTCCGGCAGCGAATCAATGATCTGCTGCGGTGCATCCAGCTTAAAGAATACCATGTTGATTTCTACCGATGCCATATCCAATGTAACGCCCTTCATCTTTTGCAGACGCTGTGCCATATATTTCGCGTTGTCGTGATCCTGCTGCAAGCGCTTGGTCATCACTTCCAGCGCAATCAAACCTGCTGCCGCCAAAAATCCGCATTGGCGCATTCCGCCGCCCAGCATCTTTCTGTTGCGGCGTGCGCGTTCGATATATTCCCTGCTGCCAACTAAGATAGAACCTACCGGCGCGCAAAGTCCCTTGGACAGGCAGAACATGACCGAATCCGCGCAGGCGGCAATTTCCTTAACATCTACGCCCAAAGCGGTCGCCGCGTTAAAGATTCTTGCGCCGTCCATATGCACCGGAATCTGCTCCTCCTGCGCCATTTTGTAGACCTCCTGCAATTTTGCGAGCGGTACGACCTTGCCGGTTGCAAGCGGCTCTTCCATGCAGATCAGACCTGTATGCGGATAATGGATATTGCTTTTATCGCGGATCGCGCCGCGAATCTGCTCGGCGTCGAAGATACCGTTTTCAAAGTGAAGTGTGCGGACAAATGCCTGCGACAGCACTGCCGCACCGCCGACCTCGTGCGCGACGATATGCGCGGTGTCGGAAAGAATGATCTCATTGCCGCGCTGGGTATGGGACATAACTGCGACTGCGTTGCCCATCGTGCCGCTTGCCACAAACAGCGCCGCCTCCTTGCCGAGCATCTCGGCAGCCTTACGTTCCAGCTCGTTCATGGTCGGGTCGTCCCCGTACACGTCATCCCCCACCTGCGCGTTATACATTGCGTCGCGCATCTGCTGCGTCGGCTGGGTAACGGTGTCGCTTCTTAAATCAATCCATTTTTTCTCCTGCATAAAAAAGCCTCCTTTTTCTGTATGGATAAATTATACTAAATTCCTTGGCGTTACGCAAGTCACGCTTACAGTTTTGTTTTTCAACCAACTTTGTGTTGCGTGACCCTGAGAATGGGCGTTGCCCATTCTCCCAGCCTTTTCTGGTGGAAGTCTTTCAGACCTCGTTTAATTATAGGGCTGCTCGCTCACAACCTCTATTTTGG
>CAMNVW010000048.1 GCA_946563605.1 uncultured Clostridia bacterium
TTTTTGATTTTTTTCGACTTTTTTGAAAAATCCCGTTTTTATCCCCTTTTTCGGCTCATAGACACCCCGAAATCCTGCCCTTTCCTGCTCAACGGCAATTTTCACAGCTTTCTTTTATAAAAGAAAATCAATCAGCCCCAAAAGCGATGGCAGTGAAAACGCAGAAGAAACCCATGTCTGTTCGAGCACGGCTTCCAGATTTTCGTCCGAGTATTCAATCTCCTTTGAATAGGCTTTGGCATTGAAAATCTGGTCTTGCAGAGAAAATCCACCCTTTTGCGAAAAGGTCTGCATCCCCAGTAAAAAAATCATCAAGGTAGAAAAAACAGAAAACTTGACGCGCGAGAGCAAATCGCCGTCCCAAACGGCTTTTAAAAGATAGCGGTAAAGGAAATAAACGCAGAGATGTTCCCATTCATACAGTCGCCCTGCAGTCAGTTGATAAAAAATCTCCCTTTGGGAAAGGATGTCAAAAAGGCTTTCGCTAAGTTCACAAAGGCGTTTGCTCCATCCCTCGTCGATCGGGTCGAGCGTTTGCAGAAAATCGAGTGTTTCCATGAGAATCGCGGACGCTTCTTCCGCGAAATCCTCCTCAATAGAACTGTCCTTATCGGAAACTTCCCCCATAAGCTCGCCAGCATCTATTTTATCCTGCGCCTGTGCGGAGAGCACCAGCACTTGTTTCATCCTTTTGGCGAGCGGCTGGGTGCGGTCTTGCAAAACGCCAAAAAGCTGTTCCCGAAAGGAGAGCAGAAACGCCAGCAGCTCTGCATCAAAGTCCGCGTCGTCCGGCTGTTCCTCGGTTGTCATGGTCACAAATGAAAGCGGCTCAGAGTCGCTCAGCAAAAGACGGGCAGCTTCCTCGCAGCACAGCCCCAAGCCACTTTCCTTATAATCGCCGAACCATTCGTGAAACCTCGGATGCTGTGTGCAGATTTCGCACAGGTGCTCTTCCCCCAAATGAATGAATATCTCACATAGATTCTTCTGATTTAAAAAAGGACAGCGTTCATCTTGACCCAGCAAAAAGTGCGGCGGCGTTTCGGGGTAGATATTTTCATTTAACTTCTTTGCAAAGGGGGAAGTCACCGAGCGATAGTATTGGTAGGTGCGCGGGTCGATGTCGATTTCCCATCCGATGCAGCAGTTATCGGAGCAGGCAGACGCGGTACATTGAAAGGCAGAGTAAAAGGTTGGGACAGTTTGCTTCATGGGAACCTCCGTTAAAATCATGGAATTTGTCTTCAGTATAACATCGGAACAAAAAGGAGACAAGGTATCATCCTTGCGTTTATAAAAAAGAGAAGCAGACTTTTCTGCTTCTCTTAATACTCCACCACACCGTTTGTCTCAAATCCGGTGGCGGCAAGATAGTTTCCGTGTTCCATATGCCGGCGGTCGTCCACATATTCCATGCAGACAATCAAATCATCGTTAAAGATAAACTTGCTCACCGAAGCGTTTGCAATCATTCCGTTGGTCATTTCTTCAAACGGCTTTCCGCTTGCAAAATGGATATAGGAAGAGATCGCAATGCCGTGGCTCACCGCAAGCAGAACCTTTCCCTTATTCTGCGTCACCATGCGGTCGATTGTCCCGACCATCCGTTCGGACACTTCCCGCATGGATTCCCCTTGCGGACACACCATCGCCGCCGGATGCGTCTGCATCGCTTCGATGACGTCGGGATATTCCTTTGCAAGCTCGCTGAACTTGCGTCCTTCCAACACGCCGCCGTTCATCTCGGTCAAGCCTTCCTCCACAACCGGCGTCAGCTTGTCCATCCCGTACATCTCTGCGATGATTTGTGCCGTCTGACGCGCCCGTTTTAAAGGGCTTGTGTAGATCTTGTCAATTTTAGAGAGACTGAACGCCATTCCCAGCATCTGCGCCTGACGGATGCCGGCTTCATTCAGAGGATTGTCCACAATCCCCTGAAATCTCCCCTCGGAATTTCCACCGGTCTCCCCATGTCTGATCAGATATAATATTGTCATCGTACTCCAACCTTTCATGTGGTCTGCATCGGTGCAGACGCAGGATACGGCGTCCGGCTCTCTGTTTTTTCATGCTACCACGGTTTGACGGTGCCGACAATCTCATTGATGTCCTTGATGCCGTTGTCCTTGAGCCACTGCTCCATGCCGTCGATGACCTCGATTGGCGCCTTTGGATTGTAGAACATCGCCGCACCGATCTGGATGGCATTGGCGCCTGCCATCATCATTTCAATGGCGTCCTGCCATTTTTCAATGCCGCCCATGCCGATGACCGGAATCTTCACACGGTTTGCAACCTGCCAAACCATGCGCACCGCTACTGGGAAGATTGCCGGACCGGAAAGTCCGCCAACATTGTTGTGCAGAATCGGACGGCGTGTATTGATGTCAATTCTCATGCCAAGCAGCGTGTTGATGAGCGATACTGCGTCCGCACCCTCAGCCTCAACCGCCTGCGCGATGGACGCGATGTCGGTGACATTCGGGGAGAGCTTGACGATCATCGGTTTTTTGGCGTACTTGCGCACCTCTCTTACAATGTGGGATGCGTTCTCGCAGCTTGTTCCGAAAGCAGCGCCGCCCTGTTTTACATTCGGGCAGGAGATGTTCAGCTCAAACATATCGATTTCACTTTCGGAAAGGCGTTCTGCCAGCGCACAGTAATCCTCCACACAGCTGCCTGCGATGTTCGCGATCTTTACGGTGTCCTGCTGGCTGAGATACGGCATATCATACTGCAGAAAATGCTCGACGCCCGGGTTCTGCAAACCGACCGAGTTGAGCATACCGCTTGGTGTTTCCGCGATTCTCGGCGGAGGGTTGCCCAGTTTCTCCTGAAAGGTCATGCCTTTGAGGGAGATACCACCCAAACGGCTCAGCGGGTACATACATTCATATTCTCTGCCAAAGCCAAAACAGCCGGAAGCTGTGATCACCGGATTCTTCAGTTCTACGCCGGCAATGTTTACTTTTAAGTTAGTCATCGAATACCACCCTTTCCGCGTCAAATACAGGGCCGTTCTTGCAGACGTGCAGATATGTGACAGAACCATCCTCCTGACGGATCGGTGTTGCACAGCCTAAGCACGCGCCAACGCCGCACGCCATGCGTTCTTCCAGCGATACCTGACAGCGCACGCCGTGCTGGGCACACATCTGCGCTACGAATTTCAGCATGATCTTCGGACCGCACGCATATACAATATCCGGCAGTTCTTCTTCAAAGCGCTGTTTTAATAAATCGGTCACCAGACCGTGATGACCTGCGGAGCCGTCGTCGGTGCAAAGCATCACGCGGCTGCCCTGCGCGGTAAAATCATCTGTCAAAACAATTTTGTCGCTGCTGCGGAAGCCCAGGATCGCCGTCGCATTTTTGCCGTAGCTTTTTGCAGTTTCCAGCATTGGCGGCACACCGATGCCTCCGCCTACAACGATCGCTTTTTTGTCCGCGTCCAGCAGCTCAAAGCCGTTGCCCAAAGGGCCCATCACATCCAGAAGGTCGCCCTCTTTGGTCTGTGCAAGCACCTTTGTTCCCTCTCCGCGGATGTCAAATAAAATGCGCAGTGTTCCAGCCTGCCTGTCCACCTCGCAGATGGAGATCGGGCGTCTTAAAGTAAAGCCCGGGACACGGATGTGAACAAACTGTCCTGCTTTTGAGATTGCCGCAATGTCAGGACACGCGATAGTATAATCGCACATACAACCTGGGCGGATTTTGGTTACACGGTATGTTCCCTGTAAATATTCCACGATAAAACCCTCCGTTTTCTTCGATCGTTTTGAATCCACTCAAATTTGGGATTCGGTATTACCTTTTATTTTATATGAAAACGCTTACTTTTACAAGCCTTTCCCTGCGCGTTTCAAATCGCACCGGATTCCTTTTTTCACTTTGTTCTGTCTCAAAACAAACCGCTTGCAGAAAAGTTGCAAATAAGATATACTGTCTGCATATTTTTGCATATCTTATTCGATTTCCTGTTTTCACCTTTCACCAGATACTCACCTTTTATTCACTTTTATCAATAATCCTCAGAAAGGATGTGTCAGCCATGCCCGATTCATCACCTGCTTTTTCGGTCAGCGCCGTTTCACACGCAAACGCCAGAGAACTTTCCTCCCTTACCAAACCACTGCGATTCTCACACCGGCTCAGCGGCTGCGATGCGCTCACCTATATCACCCTGACCGCCTGCCATGATGCCGACCGGCTGTGTTTTTATGTCGCCTGCTTTGAGAAAAATCCCACCCCCGACCACCGCTTTTCCTTTTGCTTTGGTCAGGGAGACGAGATGCTCTGTCTTTCCTTTTCCTGTTCCGAGGCAAGCCTGCCGGATTCTGCCATCACGCTTTCACGGGACGGCGGAGAAAATCTGGAAGGGATTTTCTGGGGTGCGGAGCTGTCTGTTCCGCTCATGCTCCTCCCCGATACCAACGCGATCCCCTGCAAAATTTCCTATTATTATAATGATACCGTTTCCTCTGTGTTCCCAAACGGAACAGGGACGCTTCAGTTGTGCTGATCCAGCAGCTCTTTTAAAGAAGAGATGCGGTACTGAATGGGGATTGGCGCCTGTTTTGCACTATCGGAACAAAGCCAGCAGCGGTCGATGCCTGCGCGGTATGCTCCTTGCATATCGGAGGAAAGGGAATCTCCCACCATCAGCGCGTGTTCTGGAATAAACGCAGGGATGCGCGCGAAAACATACTCAAAATATGCAAGCGCAGGTTTGGGACAGCCTGCCTCCTCCGAAACAAAAATGTCCGAAAGGAACGGCATCAAACCGCTCGCATGGATTCGTCGGCGCTGTGTCGCAGCAACGCCGTTGGTCAGGATGTATAACCGGCAGCCGCGCGCGTGCAGCTGCCGGCAAACCTCGGCTGCATACGGGAGCGTTTTGCTTCCGTACCCCAGATTGAAAAGATATTCCGTGTTAAACGCGTCGGCATCGATGCCGGTAACGGACAGCTCTTCAAATAATTTTGCAAAGCGGGTGTGCAGTAACGTTTCCTTTGTAATCAGCGATTGTTCAAACTGCCTCCAAAGAGCGTTGTTGATCTGCTGATAACGCGCATCCACCTGCTCGTCAAAGGGCAGATCGTGCGCCCGAAAGGTGCGCAGCAGCGCCTGATGTTCCGCATCCGAAAAATCCATCAGTGTGCCGTCCGCATCAAAAAGAATGGTGTCATATTTTTGAAATAGCATTTGCTTCATCTTGTTGCCTCCTGTCCTTTTTTTCATGTATTCATCATAAACGATTCATGCGCAAAAGTCCATGACAGATTTTTTTCAAAAACTTTCAAAAAACGCTTGACAAACATTTCTATTCATGATATTATATGGGAGTTGATTCAAGCAACACCAAAAACTTCATATGCGCTTGTAGCTCAGCTGGATAGAGTGACTGGCTACGAACCAGTAGGTCGGGGGTTCGAGTCCCTCCAAGCGCGCCAGAAAAAGCACTGTATATTGCAGTGCTTTTTCTTTTGCTTCCCAAAACTGTTTGCTGCGCTCCAGTTTTGCGAAAGGGAGCACTCATCTCGTTTTCGACTTCAAACGAACCCCCAAAATTCTCCAAGCATTTATAGATAACTTCTTGATTTCTTCTTGACAAAGCAAATCATATCTGTTATACTTTGTTTTGTTAAAAAGAAATCTTGTTGATATCATTCATACATCTAAGGAGGTTATCCACATGAGTAAACAGGCATGGTTGCTTAGACCCTATCCAAATGAGATAAAACGTCTGGACGAATTTAAATCCAATCATTTTGTTGCTATTGGTTGGCCTAATACCGGCAATCTGTCAGGGAAATCCCGAGAAGATATCAAGTCGCTTCTATCGGGTGAGCCCTACAACTATAACGGGCTTACTTTGGGGAATGCCTACGCAACAGTTGACATCTTCGTGAACCGTATGAAAGAGGGGGATTATCTCCTGATTCCCGATGGGGATGACATTTACTTTGCCGTCATAGACAGCGGATATCTTTTTGACCCGTCAGTGGACTACCCTCACCAACGCCAAGTGAAAAATTTTACTGCCAGCCATTTAAGAAGCGAATTATCAAAACAGCTGCGTTCTTCTTTAAAGGTGCACCGTACAACGGCTGATCTATCAAAACATTACGATGAGATTAAAGCAATCGCTGAAGGACGCCCGTTTGACAGCTGTGCGGCAGATGTGGCGGTATCTTATCCTCTTCGCCCCAATTATGTTGTCAACTTCACCATCCCCCAAAATATCACCAAAATTGAAGCCAAGCGGCTCAGTATGTACTTGGAATCGCTCTTCTTCCAAAATGACTAAATTTTAAAAAGGCGCCCCCCAAACCGTTCTGGTTTTGGGGGGCGGTCTCATACCTAAATCATTCACCTGTTAAAGCAAGCTCTATTTTTCTTCCTGCCGGCTGTTCTCTTTGAGCAAAAAATGCAGCACGCAGTCGGGGTCGTCGTCCAAGACGTCCGTCGCAACCGCCTTCACTTCGTCCGGTGCTTCCGGCACAACGTAACAGCGGTCAGACGCGCACAGCATCGGCAGATCGTTGCGGTTGTCCCCAAAGGTCACCAGCTCCTGCGCACCCAACAGTTTCTTCAGCGCCATCGCCGCCGCACCTTTGCCTGCCTTGTCCGAACCAATGTCGATAAACCACTTGTTTTCGTCATACGGGCTGCGGTGCATCACTACCTGCACGCCTGGCATCTCCTTTGCCGCCTGATACGCCTGATTGATCTGCTCATAGCTGCCGCTGGAACCGATGTACAGGCACTCGCCCGACAAAATCTGTTCGCGCGTTCCGTCAATGATCGGCTCGTCGTACAAAAGACCGTTCTCCGGCTGGCGCGCCTTGTCCGTCCACAACTGGGAGCGATAGCCGTTTTGGTTAAAGGTAACGCCGCGGTGCTGGTCTTTAAAAAAGACGCAGGCTTTGTAGCGCAGCTGAAGCTGTTCAAAAATATCGCACAGCTCGCCGGTATACTGCTTCTCCAATGGGAAAATACAGATCTCTCGTCCTGTGTGATAATCATAGATTGCCGCACCGTTGTAGGCAATCACAGGCAGGGTAATGCCGCTTTCATCCGCCAAATCGTAGATGCCGTAGAGGTTTCTTCCCGAAGCAATCGTCACCGCCGCACCGGTTTGCAGCACCTGTCGGAACAGCTGCACCGTTTCCTCGCGCAGCGATGCCTCACCGCCGCGGTACAGCGTGCCGTCCACATCAGAAATATATAAAGTCTTGATATCGTTCATTCTCTTTCCTCCTTTGCCGGTCTGTGTTCTTCGCCCCAGACACACATCGCATCCAGAATAGGGATCAGCGACTTTCCGCGCTCGGACAAGCTGTATTCCACCTTGGGGGGAATCTGCGGATACTCGGTGCGCACAATCAGGTCATCCGCTTCCAGTTCCTTCAGCGATAAGCTCAGTGTCTTGTGGGAAATCGTGCCGATATACCGTTTCAGCTCATTGTATCGAATCACTCCATACTCCGCCAGCCAATACAGGATGATCAGCTTGTACTTGCCGTTGATCAGCGACATCGTATATCCAAATCCTGTCTGATCCAGCTTGCTGCCCTTTTCGATACAGTCCCTCATGGTTCACACTCTCCTTTGGGTTAGTATCTAACATAAATGTGCGTACTTGTTTTTTAGACTATGAACTATATAATTATAGTATCGGCACTCAAAAAAATCAACACTCATCTTTTCAGAACAAAGGAGAGATTCATAATGAGCAAAAAAATTGTCATTCTCAATGGAAGTCCGCGTCCAAACGGCAACACAGCTGCTCTGATCGAACAATTTGTAAAAGGAGCCGAACAAAGCGGCAGCACCATCACCCAGTTTGACCTGCAAAAAATGAACATTCACGGCTGTTTGGGCTGCTGCAAGGGCGGCAAGGATCCTTCCAGTCCATGTGTACAGAAAGATGATATGGACAAAATCTATCCTGCCTACAAAGAAGCCGATTTGGTAGTCCTTGCTTCCCCAATGTATTACTGGGGCATTTCCGGTCAGCTGAAAACCGCCTTTGACCGCCTGTTTGCCGTCGCAGAATGTGACCCGCACTACGCAAACCCTGTGAAAGACTGCGTTCTGCTGATGGCGGCCGAGGGCGACACCGAAGAAAACTTTGAGCCTGTCCGCCACTTCTACCTCTCTCTTCTGCATCACCTTGGCTGGAAAGACTGCGGCATTGTTTACGCCGGCGGCAATATGGCGGCTGGGGATATCCAGTCAAAACCAAAACAGCTCGAGCAAGCCTTTTCGTTGGGCGCGTCCATCCGGTAACAATTTGCCATTCGAATAAAAAGGAAATACAACGTTTACGGCGATGCGGCAGGGGAAGGCTTGTTTGCCTGGAACGGTTACGCCAAGCTCGCCCGAGCCATCCGCGGTTAATCCTTCTTTTTCGTTAGCGCCCAATAGATTTTTTCAATATCCTTTTCCTTGTAAATTTCTCACCTGTATGCTATCATGGTCGTATACGGGTGAGATTTTTTTCGTACAAGGAGGTATGATTATGACCCGAAAACTTTCCAAATCCACCATCATTGTCCTTGCCGCCGCCCTTTTGTGGGGGATCTATCTTCTGATTTTCCACAAACCGGTAACAGACATGATGACCTTTCTCTTTGGCGTTCCTTTTTCCTTTTTTCACAAGTGGTTTTTGTTACCGATGATAAACTTCTGGTTCTTTGCTGCGGTCATCTGTCTTTTGAAGGATTTCGGCGCCGTTACCGTCAACCTTGACCGGCGCAGGATTTTCTTGATTCCGGTTCTTGTGTTTTTCGTGCTGGAGCTGCTGCTTTGCGTGGACAATATTGGGGGAATTCCGTTTATACAAGGCTCTGTCGTTCGCCTGAATCTGGTTGTCTGGCTGAGCCAATCCCCTGTCTTTGGCTTGATGGGGATTCTTTTTGCACTG
>CAMNVW010000049.1 GCA_946563605.1 uncultured Clostridia bacterium
GTTAAATGCCCGCTCCCTAATAGTGGCCGATATAGAGCCTGCATAGGCAGGATATTTAAGCAGTTCCAACACCGCCTTGCTACCGATAACACCCGAATTGATAGAGTCATTCAAGGTTTTGTTAATGCGGTTCAAGTTATTGGCGTTTATCACCTTAGGCATTTGCGACATAAGCTGGAGCATTTTGCTTTGCACCGCCGGAGAATCGTCTTTTTCTCCGCTAAAGTCATAGGCTCTGTTGGTAGCTTCTTCAAGCCTTGTGTTGATGCGCTGATATACAAACTCATTTTCAGCCACCATGTCATTGACCTTATTCAGAAGTTTCTCGTAAATCCGCTTTGTCATGGCCTTATCCACGCTCTTATAGGAAACGATAAAACCTTTGACAGCCTCCACCAGTTCACGCACATCATCAGCAGTTTTTGCCGCTTCGATCTGCGTGAACAAAGTGTTATGGCGTTCAATAATAGTAGGCTCATTAGCCGGTGCTTTAGTTTTCTTCATTGTCCTGTTCCTCCCATTCAATGTTTTTGTTTTCGTCTGACACAATTACAAAACCTTCCCTTTTGAAATATGTATCATACGCACCTTGCGTTACCTCTGCGGTAACTGTTCCGTTTGTTACTTTAATCATTAGTCCTCGTCCTCGCTTTCATCGGGTGTATTATTCCATTCCTGCTCCCAATCTTCGTCCTCGCCTGGCTTTATGTATGGCACGACCTTAATCACAACAGGGGCAGTTTCCTCACCGTCTAAAAGAAAAGCAGTATTTGCACCATAAGCCTTGTCAATGATATACTTACAAGCATTGAATCGGTCCTTGCTGTATCTGTCATTGGCAATCTGGATTATACTTTGCAGAGCGTCAACGGTAGAGGATTTAAGTAGCCTTTGAAATTGCTCCTTTTGTGACTTTTGCTCCGCTGTTTGCAGTGGCCTACCTTTTGGGTTCCCAGACTTTCCCCTTTCAAACGGCATAGCAATCACCCCCTAAATATTGTAAATATTCACGCTCCTTGTTTGTGGATTCCAGTTCTCTATGAACCGTTGTTTAACATCTTCGGAATCCAGTTCGGAAAGAATGTCTTGCTTTTCTTTAATCTCGTCTCTCAACGAGCGAAGCAACATATCATACGCCTGTTTCCCTGTTTTGGGCTTATGCGGTAAAGATATGTCAGCGGTTAAGCGTTCAACGAACATGTTGCACCCCTTTCTATTGTTATTGCATTGATAGCCCTCTGTATCTCTGTCCCATATAATTATGGACAAAATCTGATTTTTGCATTTTGCTCAAATGCTTTGTGAAATGCCTTTTACACCCCAATGAATGATGTTTTATGCTCAATTTATGAGATTTTCAGTTTTTCAAGTTTGGGGTCGCAGGGTAACAATTTATGTAGCCTTTTTACTCCTATCTTCACCCAATGACTTGTGCATAAGTTTAATCGTTTTAAGCACATCAGAGGGAACCTCAAACTTTGCGTTATTGCGGTAGTATGACACCATTCGCTTGGAAATGTCTGGTGTGTGTCTGTACTCCACATACCATTTCTTCAAAGCCTGACGGAGTATTTCAATGTCTACAATCAATTCCTTACACTTAATCAGGGTATGGCTGATTTCATTTCCAGAATCCGATTGCGTTAAAGTTTCAAATACATCTTGCGCACAGGCATCCAACATAGGCTCAATGTTCTTTTTACAGATTTCGTCAAAGGTCACTTGATACTGTCCAATCAGTGTTTTAATTGATTTTCTTGTGAGAATGTCCTCTAATGATTTCTTATCACCATACATATGATTGAGTATTCTGTCTAAATATACCAATTCCACGCGAATCAAATTTGATTCAACTTTAAGATTGCCTGCTTGCCTTTGCTGAAAAGTCTTATCGTACACCTTTAATACCCATTCATGGGGCTTGGTTGTTGTGATTCCTCGTTCCGGCTTCTTGTGTGTTTTCCCGTTTGGGGCTGTTTCCTTGTAAACAGTAACCTTTGGAAAAGATTTCTCAAATAATCTAATCACATCTTTTGGTTTACAATTTCCAACACATTTTACAGTTAGATTGCACTCCATTTTTGTAACGCTCACCATAGAGAGAAATTCATCTGAATACTTATCCTGTAAGTGCCTTTGAAGATATAGCCTCATGTACTCCACAACTTGAGTTCTTATCAACTCGATTTTGATACAGTCGGATAATTGAAACGGCTGCACATTATTTGGCCGAACTGCATTAGGTAAATTCACATAAGCAGACAGTTTGCCACCCCAACATGATATTTTCATAATATCATTTCCATATTCATTTGTAAGATTTTCCTCTGGAAGATTTATGCTCTCTAATCCCGCTACAGTGAGTTGCAGTTGAAAATTCACTCCATCTGCACCTTGCATTTTCTTTTGTCCCATCTTCACACCTCCCGCACTTTGATTTATAGGAAACAAAAAAAGAGAAGCTAGTTAAACCTCGTCTGAGGTAACTTCGCTTCCCTAAAGCACTAATCAATTTATTTGGATGACCTTTCCTAACTTATATATTATATCACAAATATTTCCGCTTGTACACCCTTTTTTGAAACTTTTTTCCTTATTTTTTCCTATCTGTTCTGAGGTCTATTTTAGATATTATCCCCAGATTAACCAGAATGGCCCCAGATTGATTCTAATGGATTACCCTATATTTTATATATCCTGACACCTAAAATCAATTCTGGATTATCTGGGGACCTCTGGGGATATACCCCTAATGAATCAGTATTAGAATAGTATAACGGTATTTCTTTTTTGGTAAAATCCAGCTGTCAAATCAACCCCCCAAAATATTAACTCACTTGTTCATGTGAAAAGATGGCGGTATGTGGAAAATCCTAAAAAATCCTTTATTTGCAATACTTTGATGGACTTTACCCCATACGAAAGAATGAGACACATCCCTGCTCTTTTCGTTCCTCTCTATGCTGTTAGTATTACACAGTTTGAACAAACAAGTTTAATCCTTCAAGAATGTCAGGCATTTTACGCTGTATTTTTGCAATTAGAAAAACAATTAAAAAATAGTGGATTTCACAATGACAAACACGATGAAAACCTTCCGCCTTTACTTTCTGTTCCATATATGGTTAATGGGGCATTTGCCAGTGAATTAGCATTAAAATATATGCTAATTTCTTCAAATGTGACTTTCAATATGAAAAAGGGGCATGACTTAGCATACCTGTTTCAACTATTACCTCAAACACAGAAAAATATTTTGACTGCATCAATCAAAAAGGACTGTAACTTAAATGACGCTATTTTTCAAGATGGACTAAACTCGATAGCTGATACATTTAACAAGCAACGATACCAATTTAGCAATTACAATCAAGATTTAAGCACTCATATCATGTTTGCTCCTTTTGTTCATACCATGTGCAAATTTGTACTGGAAATATAAGATAAAACCTCTTGCTGACGGCCTGCAAACCGTTGATATGACTGACTTTTTTGAAGTCCTATAATTACACTCGGACCAAAAAGAGCATCGACAAAATGTCGATGCTCTTTTTTCTATTCCTGTTTATCGTTCGCGCACAAACGGTTCCTTTACCTCAAACCTGATCAAATCCGTATATGCCTGCGGCTTTCGATAAGCATTGCCCCAGGTTTCATGCTGGCGGTATGTCCTGATTTGCTCCATGTCAAATTCTGCAATCAAGATTTCCTCAGAAACATCATTGGCTTTCACAATCACATTGTCCGCATAGTTTCCGTCCTCATCAAATACAACGGGAGAAAATGCGCAGAAATTTCCCCAATGCGGCGCAGGGTAATTTGCCATTGCAATGCCCACCATATTTTCAAACGCCCTTGCATTGAGCTGGTTGAGCCTTGCCGGATTCATGTCACAAGCATTCGGCACCAAAATAATTTCCGCACCCTTTAACATCAAAACACGGGCGCTTTCCGGAAACTCCCTGTCGTAGCAGATCATCACGCCGATTTGAACGCCCTCAAAATCGCACACTTTAAATTCGCCGCCGCTTTTCAGCAGCTTTTCCAGAGAAAAATCACAGGTGTGAACCTTTGCATAATTTAAAAGGATTTTTCCCTGCCGGTCGATGAGGAGCGCGGTGTTTTGGTACTTCCCTTCTGATTTTGATAAAAAGGTGGCGCAGACGCCCACCTGATATTCTGCGGCAGCCACCTTTATGGCATCCACATATGCGCTGTCGACTGCGACAGCATTGTCAAGCCATTCCTCCCGTTCCTTTTGGAAGGCGGGATTCAGCGGGTCATCGAACGCGCCCTCAAAGGGCGGCGCATATCCATTCGACCACATTTCCGGAAAAAGCACAATGTCCGCTTTCTGCTCGCTCGCCTGTTTGATATACCGAAGCATCCTCTTTAAATTTTCATCCTTTTGGTTTGGCACAGCTTTTTCCTGCACCAGTGCAATTCTAATAACAGCCATGTCTTTCTCTTCTGTGAAGTGATTTTCGCCGGTTTGAAACTATTTGTAAAATTTTACTCCAGTTGACATATTTTATCCTATCAATTCGTTATAGGCAACAGGAACCCTTGCAAAATCATGCAATATTTTCCGGCAGGTTTGCCGCTGTGCGCTGACAGCACAAGCCCTGCATCATACACAAAACCAGCGCAGAAACGAGGTAATCATGATTCATCGTATTCGCTCCTTTGCAGTACAGCACCCTGTTGCCTTTGCGATTCTCTTTTTTATCGCTTATTTCACCGGCTTTTTCGCGCTTGAGCAAATTGTCACCACACCGCAGTATCTCATCCACTGCACGCTTGACGACTTGATTCCATTCTGCGAATGGTTCATCTTTCCGTATGCCGCATGGTTTGCGCTGATCCCGTGGTCGCTGGTCACGCTTCTCATGCGTGACCGCAAAAATTATTTTTATCTGTGCGGCGTCATGTTTTCCGCAATGGCAGTCAGCCTGCTGCTTTACCTGCTGTTTCCGAACGGTCTTGCCCTGCGTCCGGCTGAAATCGGGCATCAAAACATCGCCGCATCCTTTGTACAGCTGACTTGGTTGGTGGACACGCCCACCAATGTCTGCCCGTCCATCCATGTTTCCACCACCGTCGCCATTTTTTTCGCGGTCTGCCGCAGCAAAATATGGACGCACCGCAGGCTTGTCGTGGGCGGATGCGGCATTTTATCCATCCTAATCTGCCTGTCAACCGTCTTTTTAAAACAACATTCGGTCATTGACGTGCTGTGCGGCTTTTCGCTGGCAGTGGTGCTTCACCTGATTGTTTCCATGCTGTTTTCCCACACTGTACAGATTCAGGATGAACCCGACGAAAAATATCTGGTCCGCGTCGGCGCTTCCAAATAACTTCATTTTGAAAGCGCGTCGGCTTCCGTTATACGTTCAATAAAGGAAGGTCAAGGCTCAAACAAAGCCTTGACCTTTTTGTGTGCCATTTTTTGTTACTGCAAATCCTGTAAGTATTCCATCGCCCGTTCATAAAGCAGCGCGATCTGTTTTGCCGCAGGGGATTGCGGATAATCCACCACAGGGCGGCTGTGGTTAATTGCGCGAATCACCAGCGGATCAAACGGAATCTCACCCAAAATCGGAAGCTGCTGCTCCGCACAGTAGTCGCGAAGCTGCTGCTCAAATGCAGGCGCAATTCCCACGCGGTTGATGCACCCCACCGCCGGAACCTTCAGTTGGCGAACCGTTTTCAAGATTCGTTCCAAATCGCTCAAGCCGGAACAGGAAGGTTCCAGAACCAGCAAAACCAAATCCACACCGGCAACCGATGAAATAATCGGGCAGCCGATGCCAGGCGAACCGTCGATAATCGCAACAGGGGTATCTGTACAAAACCGGCGCAGATTCTCCTTGACGGTATTGATGGTTTTTCCGGTTGCTCCGGCGCCTGGACGAAGCTGTGCCGTCGAAAAGGTTCCGCATGGTGTGGCAGACACGCGGTAATTGCCTGAGCAAATATCCACCATGTACACTGCTTTATGCTCCTGCGAACAAACGGGACACACCAGCTCGCACACGCCACAGCCCTGGCAGAGATAGGAATTGATCACGCCGTTTTTCATCGCGCCAAAGCGGCAGTACCGGTCGCAAAGTCCGCAATGCGTACAAAGCTGCTGGTCAATGACCGCGCGTCTGCGAAAAACAGCCTCCTCCGAAAGGAACGTCTGCTTCTCGGAAAAAATCAGATGGAGGTTCGGAACATCGACATCGCAGTCCGCAAAACAGACCTCGTTCTGCTGCGCGTGAAGCAACGCAATAAAAGAGGAAGCAATGGTGGTTTTTCCTGTGCCGCCTTTGCCGCTTAAAATCAAAAGCTGTTTCATCATCAATCCCCCTTTTTATTGGTTCTGTTGATGGATGAGCGCCTGCGCGTTTTTGAATATCCTTTCAAAAACGCGTCGGTACTCAGGATTTTTGGCTGCGATCTGTCCGCTTGCATTCAGCGAAGCAAGCTCGGGCTGCAACGGAATTTCCGCCAAAATCTTGACATTATGGCGGCGGCAGAATGTTTTAATCTGGTTTCGGGTGTCCAGAGATTTATTGATTATGATGCCAAACGGTTTATTATACAGCTTTAACAGGTCGATACAGATGCGCATATCGCTTGCGCCAAACGAAGTCGGTTCTGTGACCAGAATACACAGATCCGCCTCCAGAATACTCTGCACAACATGGCAGGAATCCCCCGGAGGGCAGTCGAGCACCAAATTTTTTAAATCGCGCGTCTGCGCAATCATTTTGCGGATGATCGCACAGCCCTGCATCTGTCCCGGATTTAAGCTGCCGGACATGACGCCGACGTGTTCAAAGCTGCCTGTGCAGATGTTGCCGATGCTATACGGTTTTTCGCTGATTGCCTTTGTGGGGCAGACGATGCTGCATCCGCCGCAGTTGTGGCAGTTTTGTTCAAAGTGCAGAATACGGCTTCCTGTCCAGCACAGGGCATGAAAGCTGCAAAAATCAATACAGGTGCGGCAGCCTGTGCAAAGGCTGTCCTCAATAGACGGAACCGGCAGATAAACCGGTTGGACAGCAGGCTCTTTCATCGGCAGATAGAGGTGTCCGTTCGGCACCTCTACATCACAGTCGATATAGGTCACCTGCTCTTGAATATAGGCGAGGTTCACACTGACAAAGGTCTTGCCAGTACCTCCTTTTCCACTTAATACTGCTATTTTCATCTCTTACTGTTCACTTTCTTTTCCCATTTCCTCTGTTTGGGAATCCCTGAGAACATATGGGTGTCTCTCTATACGGTTAAAATAAAACACAAACCATAAACTATTTTCAAAGGAATTTGAAAAAATGCCCGCCGTTTTCGTCCTGAAACGGCAGGCATTTTCACTCAGGTGTAGATACAGACATGGTCAGGACGCTGCAGCAGCGCAAGAGTACCTGCACGATAAAACTCCAGATTTTCCTGTGCAGTTGCTTTGACCGCCTGAAAAATCTGAATATTGCCGGCATTCAGCAGCCGCACAGCTTTCTCTCCGCAGCGGGCGGTCACTACAACGCCGACTTGATGGTCAATCATCAGCTGTGCCGTTTGGATTCCGGCGCTTTGCCCGCGGCAAAACGGAGAATCCAGAAATTGAACTTCCTGTGTTTGCAGATCCATCAGCAGAAAATATTCTGTCCTGCCGAAAGTTGCAGACACCATGGAATCCATCTTTTTTTGCTCAACCGGAATTGCAATTTTCATCAGTAATCCCCCCTGCAATCAGGGTCCGTGTTTGTCCGAAAAGGGGTTACTCCTCAAAAGTGCGGTTTTTCAGCGCAATCAGCGGTTCTACTGCACTGCTGAGGTATTCAACAGGCATTTCGTCGATCTTGCCTTCGTCGCACAGTGCAGCCAGATTCGGGTCGATCGGCATTCTGCCAAGGATCTTCAGACCGGTTTCCTCTGCGACCTCTTCCAGCTTGCTCTTACCGAAAATATCGATCTGTTTGCCGCAGTCTGGGCAGACCAAATAGCTCATGTTTTCTACGATACCAACGATTGGAACGTTCATCAGCTTCGCCATCTTGCAGGCTTTTTTCACGATCATCGAAACCAGATCCTGCGGAGAGGTAACGATAACGATACCATCCACCGGAATGGACTGGAACACGGTCAGCGGAACATCGCCTGTGCCTGGCGGCATATCGATAAACATATAGTCTACCTCGCCCCAAACAACGTCGCTCCAGAACTGTTTAACGGTACCTGCAATGACAGGGCCTCTCCAAACAACCGGATCGTCGGTGTGTTCGAGCAGGAGGTTGACGGACATCACTTCGATGCCGTTATTGCTGAGTCTAGGGTCGATACCGAGTTCAGAACCCTGTGCGCGTCCGTTGATACCGAACATTTTCGGGATAGACGGACCGGTGACATCCGCGTCAAGGATAGCGGTTTTAAAACCTCTGCGCTGCATCATAACAGCAAGAGAAGAAGTGACCATAGATTTACCTACGCCGCCCTTGCCGCTGACAACGCCGATAACTTTTTTAATATGGCTGAGACTGTTCGCCGGTTCCAGCAGGCTTTGCGGTTTAGAGCAGGAGCCCTTGCTGGAGCAGGAGGAACAGTTGCCGGAACAACCGGATGACTGAGTCATATTGATTCATCTCCTATCAAAATTTACGTTTTCAAACGACGCCCTTTCCCACAGAAAATGAAGCGTCGATTTTAAGCGTGTCGATACGTTGTTATTATATCCCTTTTTGAGCAAATTAGCAAGAGTGCGCCCTTTAGGCTTTTTCTTAAAAAAGTTTTACTCAATTTTTTTCAAAAAATTGCGAGGTGCAGGAGCAGAGCTCCT
>CAMNVW010000050.1 GCA_946563605.1 uncultured Clostridia bacterium
ATTGATATTTTACTGCACGGCGTATTGTGTGAATAAGATGCAAAATCAAAAATCAAAATCCAACGAAGACCTGCTCTCTACGGTAAAACCATCGAGCGCAATCGTAAATCTTGCCATTCCTGCTACTTTGGCGCTGCTTGCAAAAGCAGTTTATAACATTGTCGATACCGCCTACATCGGAATGCTCAAAGACGATATCGCACTTGCGGCAGTCGGTGTAACCGTTCCTCTGCTGCTCATCATGGTATCGGTTAAAAACATCTTTGCAGCCGGCAGCGGATATCCTGACCATTCTGGTCTGTGTATGTTCCATCAAGAAGATGAAAGTAATCGCATCCAGGGGAATGTCGGAAAATTAAAAACAAAGTTTTTGCTCGAGCTTTTTTCAAAAAGCTCGCAGTTTCCAAAGGCAGCGCCTTTGGTCGCCCTCCGCAGAGGGCGAAACGCCTTTATCGTCAGGAGCATTTAGGAAAGTGTGAAAACCCTTTGCGATAGAAAGGGTTTTCACAAACTGCCGATTTGCACAGACTATCCTCGAAAATTATCCGGTGGATGATTTTCGACACACAAAAGCTCTATTTCTTTTGTGCGAAAGTCTAATAGACAAAACTCTATCTGCCGAAAACTTCCCACTGGGAACTTTTCGGGAAAAGATTCATTATTACGGCAACTTTTGGAACCCCTTTCTCTTACAAAGGGGTTCCAAACCTCCCCAAGGCGCCTGACGATAAGGTATTTCGCTCGTTGCGACGAGCGAGCAAGAGCTCTGCTCCTGCACCTCGCAATTTTTTGAAAAAAATTGAGTAAAACTTTTATTTTTTTCCAACACCACAAACGCACAGGCGGTGCAATCCGCCTGTGCGTTTATTATTTCCTATCCTACTATTCCGCATCGTCTGGCAGCAGATATGCCCCTGGGTCAACCGCCTGTCCAGCCTCACGAACCTCAAAATGCAGGTGTGGTCCGGTGGAAAATCCGGTTGAACCTATTTCGCCGATCTTCTGACCAGCCTTGACGGCATCGCCTTCTTCAACCGTAATTTTGCTTAACTGTCCGTACAACGTGGAAAGATGATCCCCATGATCCAGAATCACGCACAAGCCGTATCCTCGTCCTGGTGTATATTCTGTCTGCACATGAACGACCGTCCCATCCTGAGCAGCAACCACGTCTTTCCCGAATATTTCTTGACTGTCTGGGTCATTTTCAAGGAAATCCGCAATATCAATTCCGACGTGAAAATCTGTTCCGTCATACCGGAAACCGTATGGCATCCTAATATTGTAATATCCTGGCGCCGGCCAAACCATCTGAACCGCTTGCAGGTCAGCAGAACTAGAATCGTAAACTGCTAACACACGTTTCTGAAAGTCCTCCTGCTGTGCTTCGTATGCCTTTTTATCCTTCCGGTAAAGTTCTTCCTGCTCTTGCCGTGTCTTGGCCGCGTCTTTGGAAACCACTGTAACGCCGTTCTCCGGCACAGCAGCCGGTTTCGCGTTTGCTGCCTGCACATCCACGAAGCCAACCAGTGTCATACTGCCAATTGCTGCCGCCAGCACAAGCGCCATGCAGAGCGTTCCGTTGTGTTTCTTTTTCGTTTCCATAATCTTTTCAAACCTCCTGACGATCTGATGACGATTTTCAAAAAAGTTGGTGGTCAGAGGAATGTGTGTATGATGATTCGCCTGAATGAAAAAGAGGATAACTGCGCCATATTCCCTGCGTTCAGCACCGCTGCTTTTATGCAGAACAGCGGCGTCACAGGCAGTTTCTATATCCTCTTCCGCTTTTTTGCCCATGAGCCACACAAGCGGATTGAACCAATGCACGCTTCCGGCAGTCATCACCAGCAGCTTCATCCATAGATCTCGCCGGCGGTAGTGCGTCAGTTCATGCAAAAGGATACAGCGGATTTGTTTTTCCGTCAGTGCGACATCCGGCAAAAGGATGCGCGGTGAAAAGAAGCCCATCAAAATCGGCGTGTTCAAGACACTGCATTGATACAGGGCAATGTTCCTGCGGATTCCCAGCTCTTTTTTACATTCTTCCAGAATCCCGCACACCTGCTTATCCTGAATCGTCACGCTCCATCGCAGCAGCCTTTTTCGCGTGCGGACATAGGACTCCATGCCGTGCAGGAAAAACAAAACTGTTCCTGCCAGCCACACCGCGGCAAGCAGTGTAAAAGGCGAAATCTCGTCCAGTTTACTTTTGAACTGCACCGACCGTTCCGTCCGCACTGTCTGTACTGGATGTTCCTGATTCATCTGCGGTATTTCTCCGATATTCTCCTCCTGCTGCCAGAAAAATTCCATCTCTCTGTCCAACGGGATTGCGATGGCAGGCGGATTTTCCGGCAAAACCGGAATCAGCAGCCGAATCGCTATTATCGCCCAAATCAGGCAGTTTACCCTTGCCCGATAGAATTTGTGAAGCAGTGGAAGCAGAAGCATCACCAACAGAATAATCGCCGAAACCGCAAGCGACGTATTGATGATTCCTTGAAACAATTCGTTCAACATCTCACTCCTCGTCTTTTTCCAGCATAGCTTTAATGGTTTGAAGATCATCTTCGCTTAACGAATTATTTTCAATCAGCGCAGCAAACAGCTTGCTTCCAGAGTTTTCGTACATCTTCTCCAAAAAAGAAGCCGTTTCCTGTGAGCGGTACGCCTCAAGGGAAACCAAAGGGGTGTAGTGATTCAGCCTTCCGATTTTTTCACACTTCACAAATCCTTTGCTTTCCAGACGATTCAGGGAATTTTGAACCAGCTGAACGCTCTTCTTCTTTTTTAGATGCTGCATAATGTCGCTGGTGCTGACCTTCCCCTCGCCGTTCCAGATAATCAGCATAACCTCCAACTCCGAATCGGGCAAACGTTTTAATGTATCCACAAACATTCCTCCTTGAAGATCTTCATTTACATACAACTAGTTGTATTACAATCAATTGATTGTAATAAGAATATACCAAATTCCTGCGTTTGTCAATAAAGTTTTTATAAAAAGTTTTATCCAGACACTTCCTCTATTTGACCTTCTTAAAGCTCAGAAGTCACACTTACAGTTGTTTGCAACAATTGGCTTTGCGTAGTGCGACCTTGAGAATGGAACTGCGTTCCATTCTCCCTAGCTTCTCGAAACTAGTTGTGGGGCTACTCGCCCCACTCCCTCGGCAACTTTCTGTGAAGAAAAAGACAAACAAGTTTGTCTGCACAAAGAGCACATTCGGAACCTTCTGGTTCCGAAACCTCCGGCAGAGAGGGAACACCCTCTCTCGACTCCCCCGATACTAGCAGTTGGTACACAATATTCGGAGCTTCGCCAGTGGGGGAAAGCGAAGTTCGTTGCTTGCAACGAAACTTCTGCAAGGGGGTGTCCCCCTTACAGAGGAGATATACAAGAGGAAACCTCCTCTTGTAAACGTTTTTGGTTCGGTCGTTACCACACGACAAACAGTTGTGTGGTAACGACTATTTGTCGTGCAAAAGGAACCGTGGGCTCGGGCTGCGTAAGCCCGAGCCCGAAACAAGTTTGTAGAAGCTGTCGCAAAACCGATTGTAACACAAAATAAAAAACTTCTATTCCACAATCTTCTGTTCAACATTCTCTGCGAAGCAGTATTTTGTCAGCGCGCGCACCGCGTCCTGAAGCACCTGCTCCAAATCGCTTACACCGCCGAAACCATAAATGCACATCAGAATCCTTTTGCTGTTTTCCGTAATCATGGCGCGAACATTATCGCTGTTTGGATTGCCAAAAAATCCCTCATCATCGCACAGCACCGGCAAAAACTCGATATTGACCGCGTCCTTGCCAATTCCCTGATAATGTACGCCTTCCCCCGTTACCGTCCAACGAACTTCTCCATTTATATGGGCAAGGTCGTAGGTTCCCAGCGAATAGCCCGTCTTAACCGAAATCAGGTTGTTGACCTCAACCACGTTGTTGATTCGGTACAATCCTTTGCCCTGCAAAATGCGCCGGTTCATGGCTTCGGCAGAATTGCGGTAGCGCTTGACATCCTTGCCGAGCGCCTTGCAGCAAGCTCTCGTCTGCGCGATATGTTCGCGGGATTTAATATCCTCTATCTGCATCTGCGCCTGCAAACTGCCGGAAACCTGTTCAATTTCTTCGAGCAGCTCTTCGCAGCTTGCTTCTACCGTTACATCACACTGTATGCAGCCTAAAACTGCCCGTTGCCAGCTTTGTTTTAACTTCGGGTCAATCGTAATCGAAATCATATGTTTTCTCCTTTTTGTCCTGCAAAAGTTTTCCCTGTTTTTTCGCCGCTTTTGATGCAATCTTTCTTCATTTTATCAAAAATGAGGGGAATTGCAAAGAAAATTTTCTCTTTCGCTTGTGAGAAGTTCCATGCTATGGTAAACTAAAAGAGAAAAAAGGTCGAATACAGCGTTTCACAAAATCGGGATGCCTTGGTATTTGATCAGTTTATTTTGAGAAAGGGTGTTGCATCATGATTTCCGCAGCAAAAAAAGAATTTATCGAATTTATGATGAGCGCAGACGTTCTGCGTTTCGGCGAATTTAAAACCAAAAGCGGCAGACTCTCTCCATACTTCGTAAACACCGGCAATTACAAAACCGGTGCGCAGATCTCCACACTGGGCAAATTCTATGCACAGTGCATCATGGAAAACTGCGGCGAAAACTTTGACGCCATGTTTGGTCCTGCATATAAGGGTATTCCGCTTGCTACCTCCGCAGCAGGCGCGCTCGCAAGAGAATACGGCATCGACAAACCATATTTCTTCAACCGCAAGGAAGCAAAAGACCACGGCGAGGGCGGCAATCTGGTTGGCTACCAGCCAAAAGACGGCGACCGCATCATCATCATCGAGGACGTTATCACCGCAGGTACTGCTGTTCGTGAGACCGTTCCGCTCCTGATGAACGCTGCAAAAGTAACCGTTCCAGATATGTTCATCTCCGTAAACCGCTGTGAAGTCGGTCAGCACGCAGGCAAGACCGCTGTCATGGAAGTAAAAGAGGAATTTGGCATCAATGTTCATGCAATCATCACTGTTGCTGACATTCACGAATACCTCAAAGAAAAACCGGAGTATGCTTCGGTGCTTGCAAACATGGAAAAATACATGGAGCAGTACTGCATCCTGTAATTTCTAAAAAAAAGCAAACCGCACAGTTTTGGAAAATCCAAAGCTGTGCGGTCTTTTTTTGCCCTATTTTCGCTCCATGATATATCTTGAGTCCTTGATCGTTTCCGTTACCTTAAACCCCATTTTCCGATACAGCCGTACTGCTCCTTCATTGCGGATAAAAACATAGAGAAACAGCGTTTTCCCATCGCGCTTCGCGTTTTCGATGATTTGATTCAGCACTTGGGTGCCGATTCCCTTTTTCCGAAAAGGCTCGAGAAGATAAAAGTCGTCTATCTCGCGCTTTGTGTCCGATTCTTCGTGAACCGCGACATAACCGGCAAGTTCTTCTCCGCAGAAAATCCGCCGGTAATCGCCGCTTTGATGCTCAATCTTTCTGTGACACCACGCAAACACCTGGTCGCAGTCGATCAACTTTAAATTTTCGTACTGCAAAATATGTTCTTTTGTCATGCGGAAGATGTTTTCCACATCCTGCTGTGTGATTGGTTGATAAGTAAGCCGCATTTTCTCCTGCCTCCTTTGAAGATACTAATATTGCACCGGTCATTTTTTCGATGTATAATAAAAGACAGTTTATTTTTACCACCATCATAAGGAGTGCGTCGCTTTGATTTGCAAAACTGTTAACCTCGAGCAAAATATGCCGCTGGCTTCTGAAGCCGCTGTCCGTTTGAGTCAGGAAATCCGTCTGGCAAAATGTTCCCAATGCCTTGCATTGAAGGTGATTCACGGATATGGCTCTTCCGGCAAAGGCGGAGCGATCAAAGCCGCCTGCTTAAAATTATGCGCTGACCGCCGCCGCTCCGGCATGATTCGCCATTTTGTCAAAGGTGAGGATTTTACACCTTTCACCGAAACCGGACGCAAAGCGATCGAACTTTGCCCGCAGCTAAAATCCGACGCCGATTTCGGCAGACAAAACGACGGCGTCACCATCATCATCTTTTAATATTTCTGTTTTTCGCCGCAAAGCAACAGATTGTATTTCATTCATCCGTAAAAATACCCAAAATACCAAAAGTATAAAATCTCTTCTGCTTTTGCAGAAGAGATTTTTTGATGTGAGCCAAAGATGATTGCTATTGAATCCATTTTCCTATCCTTTTCCCGAGCAGACTGATCCCAACCAGAAAACCTATCAGCGTTGGAATCAACCATCCGACGCCCAGGAAATCCAGCGACAGCGCTGTATTTAACAGCGTTTCCAGACCAACGTTGGAAACTACCCATGTACGGAAAACAACATACAAGCCGCATAGATGATCTGCGCAGCGCTCGATTTTGACTTCATCGTCTCTCTCCAGTTACGATTCCATTTCCGTCTGCAATGCCTCCGCGTAGAATTTTGATACCTTCATCTTATTATATTTGGGGGAAAGTGTCAATCATTGCAAATCACTTGCCGAAATCCATATGAACATTTGTATCATTTTGTTTTCCTTTGAGAAAACAAATACATTCCATTCTTTGCTTTATTTACCAGATATTCCTTGCACTTTCCTGCGCGTTGTGATATACTATCCTCGAGAAATTAAAAGCGTTTACATTACTTTTTCGCTGATAACTGCTTTTAATGAAAGAAAAACTGCTCACATCGACGGATATTGGCTTTTACAAGGAGGTAAAGTAAAATGAATTCTTTAAAATTGATTGAAGCTCTCTCCAACGCTTACGGCGCTTGCGGCTTTGAAGATCAGGTCGTAGAGATTGCTGAAAAATACGCTCATGATGAAAATCTGGGTTCTGTCAGACATGACTGCAATCTGAACGTTTATATCGACTCCGATAAAAACACCGGCAAAAAACCAGTCGTTATGGTTGACGCACACAGCGATGAATGTTCTTTCATCGTTCAGGCAATCAAACCAAACGGCACACTGCGTTTCCTGCCGCTCGGCGGATGGTCTGCATACAGCGTACCAGCGCACAAAGTAAAAGTACAGACCTACGACGGCAAATGGGTTTCCGGCATCGTTGCAAGCACTCCGGTACATTTCCTGTCTGCTGAACAGAAAAATGCCTGCCCAACCTTCAACGATATGGTCATCGACATCGGCGCTACCTCCAAAGAGGAAGTTGAAAAGGTATTCAATGTTCACATCGGCGCTCCTGTTGTTCCTGATGTTACCTTTGAATACAACGAAGAAACCGACGTAATGCTCGGCAAAGCCTTCGACAACCGCCTTGGCTGCGCTGCTGTTCTGGATACCATGAAAGAACTCAAAGGCGAAAATCTGGACGTTGACGTTGTCGGTGTACTTTCCAGCCAGGAAGAAATCGGCGAACGCGGCGCATTTGTTACCCGCGATGTTGTCAAACCTGACATTGCAATCTGCTTTGAAGGCTGCCCTGCTGACGACACCTTCACACCGGATTACTTCATTCAGACCGCAATGAAGAAAGGTCCTATGCTCCGTCATTTTGATAAGTCGATGGTTACCAACCCACGCTTCCAGCGTTTTGCTCTGGAGCTCGGCAGAGAGTTGGGTATTCCGGTTCAGGAATCTGTTCGTTCCGGCGGCGGCACAAACGGTGGTCCAATCCATCTGTCCAACGGCGGTGTTCCGGTTATCGTAATCGGTGTTCCGGTTCGTTACATCCATTCTCACCACGGATTTGCTTGTGTTGCTGACTACAACAACAGCGTAAAACTGGCTGTCGAAATCATCAAACATCTGAACGACGAACAGATCAGCAAATTCTAATCAAACATTTTTACGAAGAAAAACCCTCGAAAGAATCCTTTCGAGGGTTTTCTTTATGGATGAATTATAAAGGGTAAAAGCTAATTTTGCGGAAGGACAACTGCGCCTTCCCAGTAATATCCCTCTGCTGCCAGCTCTGATTTCAACTCACTGATGGTCAGGTTCGATTGCCTCAGCGATTCTTCATAGCTTCCGACAATGCTGTTATACTGTTCCTGCGTGATAGAGCCTTTATCATACTCCTGCCGTGTGTACAGGATTTCTGTTTCAAGGTCACGGAAAGCATTTATTTCCGCACACACTTCTTCAAGCAGTGGAAGGAGGTCTTCCCGATCCGCTTGTATCATCTGGCTTTCACGCGCGCGCTGAATCATCACCTCCAGATTCTGCACATTACTGCGATATTCGTCCCTGCTCATTTGTCCAGCGGAAAAAGACTCCTTTTGTTCTTCCAGCTGATTTTCCATTTCAACGATATCCGTTGAAAAATATTGAATCTTCAGTTCCTCTCCCTCTGCCGATTCCACCAGTGCAACTCTTTCTTCATCTTCATATTTGCTCAGGTATTGGTTCAGGTTTTCGCGAAGACTTTCATTTTCTTCGAGCAAATTGTCCAATTCCTCAACCAATGCCTCATTATCGGAAATTGCTCTCATATATTTTGCTTTCCATCCTTTGTCCGTATTATCTGTAACACGGTCTAATTGCTGAATCGCTACTGCGTTCACAAATTCTGTTCCAGGCTGTACGCCAAAATGGACGCGGTCATCCTGGGTATTGGTAATCTGAACGGTTTTCGGCACTTCCAGAATAAAGGCACCATCATAATTGATCTCCGCATTGATGTACGCCATGATATTGTCTTTACTGATGACAAGTTTCTTTCTCTCATACTCGTT
>CAMNVW010000051.1 GCA_946563605.1 uncultured Clostridia bacterium
AAGAAGTTAAACATAATTTTGAATTTTTAAAAAAACAAGCTGAGGATATATTTGGATTTGAAGTAGTAAATAACTATGATTGGTGTAAAGATATTAATTTTATAGACTTTTTAAGAGATTACGGAAAATATTTTAATATAAATTATATGTTAGATAAGGATATTGTTAAAAGGAGATTGGAAAAGTTTTTTGAAACGAAGAGTCTAAACAAGAAATCATTCGACAGAAAATTTTTGGAAGAAATAACTTTAAACGGAATGGAGAACTGAATCGTGAAAGAGAAAAAGGGCTTGAGCAGATACCGCAAACAGCTTGTGTTTTTGATGGATCTGGTCATTGCAAATATTGTTTATTTTTTGATGATTTATTGGGTGCCGATTCGAAACGGCACAGAGCTGCAGCAGATTATCGCATGGATGCCGAACTTTTTGCTGATGATGCTGTGCCTGTGCGGATCGCTGTGGCTTTCCAAATCCTATGACAGCCTTTGGCGGTACGCTGAAACGGACGAGTATATCGCGATGATGGCGATGGGTGCGGTGGCGTATCTGATTTATTTTGTCGTCCAAAAGCTGCTGCCGATTCCAAAGATACCAAGCGTTTTGTCGCTGTGCATCTACTCGATGTCGCTGCTGCTGATGATGACGGCGCGGTTTGCCTACCGAAAATACAGGATGAAGGTTACCAGCCGCAATCAGGGGCAAAAGGTGCGCTGTGCAATCATCGGCGCAGGAAATGCCGGCGTTGCGCTGCTCCATGAGATTAAAAATAACTCCAGCAACCACTATCAGACGGTGTGTTTTTTTGACGACGACCCTGAAAAAATTGGAAAATATATTCACGGTATCGAGGTCAAGGGAAAAATCGATATGATGCCATTGCTGCTGAGAAACACGATGGTCACTGAGATTATCTTTGCCATTCCCTCGGCAGACCCGATTCGCCGCAAGGAAATTCTGGAGATGTGTTCGGCGTTGCACTGTCATGTCAAGGTTTTGCCGGATACATTAGCGGCAGTACAAAGCGACAACCTGAGCCAGAATGTCCGCAACGTCAAGATCGACGACCTGTTGGGACGCGAGAGAATCGTCTTTAACAATCAGGAAGTGTTTGATTTTCTGCGCGACAAGGTGGTCATGGTAACAGGCGGCGGCGGTTCGATCGGCTCCGAGCTTTGCCGTCAGATTGCAAAGCGTTCACCGAAAGAGCTGATCGTGGTTGATATTTACGAAAACAACGCCTACGATCTTCAGCAGGAGCTGAAAATGACCTACGGCAAAGAGCTCAACCTCAAGGTAGAGATCGCTTCGGTGCGCGACAGGGAAAAGGTTCGCAAGCTGATGGACTTCTACCGTCCGCAGATCATCTTCCATGCGGCGGCACACAAGCACGTTCCGCTAATGGAGGAATGTCCAGAGGAAGCGGTAAAGAACAATGTTTTTGGAACCTACAATGTCGTTCATGCGGCGGATGAGTTTGGCGTTGACAAATTTGTGTTGATTTCGACCGATAAAGCGGTCAATCCAACCAACGTGATGGGCGCGACCAAGCGTTTCTGCGAAATGATTTTGCAGAGTATGAAGGGCGTCAGCCACACCGAATATGTAGCGGTGCGTTTTGGCAACGTGCTCGGTTCCAATGGCTCGGTCATTCCGCTGTTCCGCCGCCAAATCGAGGCAGGAGGACCAGTCACCATCACAGACAAGAGAATCATCCGTTATTTTATGACGATTCCAGAAGCGGCACAGCTTGTTTTGGAAGCAGGCGCGATGGCGGCAAGTGCGGAGGTCTTTGTGCTGGATATGGGGCATCCGGTCAAGATTTTGGACCTTGCGGAAAATCTTATCAAGCTGTCAGGATATACGCCTTATGTAGATATTGATATTATCCAGACCGGACTGCGCCCAGGAGAGAAGTTGTATGAGGAACTGCTGATGAAGAGCGACGGACTGATGAAAACGACGAGCAGCAAGATCTTCATTGAGCGTCAGCAGGAAATTTCCCAGCAGGAAATGGATGTGAAGCTTCAAATCCTGCGTGAAGCGCTGGAAAAGGGCGGAAGGGATAATGTCCGCAAAGCGATGAAGCAGGTCGTTCCAACCTACCGCGACCCGGATGAAGTCAACCAGCAGGCAGAGGAAAAACTGGCGGAGCAAAACACCGCACAATAGAGGAATGAAAGAAAGGAAACGCAGGGAGAGGGGAAAACGTATGCATCAGAGTATACAGGGAAAGGAAGTCACCTTCAAAGATGTGCTGATTCTGTTTTTGAAACGGTTTGAAAAAATATTGGCGTTCGCGCTTGCTTTCGCCATTGTTTTTTCGGCGCTGGGAGCGGTCAAGGGATACCGCTCTATCAGCGGCGAACAGCGTCAGAAACAGCAGGACGATTATCAGATCGAGTTGGACGAGTATGAGCGCTCCACACAGCAGCTGCGTGAAAATATCGAGAAAAACCAGCAGCATCTGGAAAGCATGACAAACTATACGCAAAAAAGCCTTTACTACAATCTGGACGCTTACAACGAAGCGATGAGTGAGCTGATATTCTATGTGGACACAGGGTATCAGATCGTGCCTGGTCAGTATTATCAGTCGCCAAACAAAACGGGCGAAGTGGTCAGCGCGTACTGCGACGCTTACCGCAGCGCAGGACTGTACGAAGGAATCAGAGCGATTCTCGGAACCGATACCGAAATCAAGTATATCGACGAGCTGCTCACAATTGAGCGCGCAGGAGATACACAGCTGAAAGACAGCGTAGGAAATGTCACCGTTCGCCACAGCGATGGAAACGAAGGTGTCATTGTTATCCGTGCAAGAGCGCAGGATGAACAGACTGCCTCCCAAATTACAGACTATGTTTATCAGTATCTGAGAACCAATATCGGTGGTGTGATTGCAGAGCACACCACCACCGTTCTTTCTGACTCTACCATGACAGTGTTGGACGAAGAATTAGAAACACTGCAAAAGGATACAAGAGAGGAAATCAAACAGCTGGAAGCCAATATCAAAACGGGTGAGGCAGAACTTGCGAACAAGGAACGTCAGATGCCAAAGCAACCGTCTGTCTCGCTCAGAAGCGTACTCAAAAAAGCGATTCTGTACGGCATTTTCGGCGGTATTCTCGGCGGTATGCTCATCTGCCTTTGGGTATTGCTCAGCTACCTTGCGGACAACCGTTTGGACGGAGCTTATCAGGCGGCGAAGCTGTACAATCTCGAACAGTTTGCAGTGCTTGACTCCAAAAATAAAAAGCACAAGCCGATTTTCCATAAATTGATTGACAGCCTTGAGGGAAACGCGAAGCGTCAGATTTTTGCAGATGCGGATAAAGCGGTGGAATATACGGCAGCTTTGGTAAAACTGCTTACGCAAAAACAAGAGCAGCTGACCGTCGCAGTCGTCAGCACAAGAAATGACGAAGAACTCGTGCAGCTTTGCGAAAAGCTTGCACAGAAATCCGATGGAAAAGTAACCTATCAAAGCTGTCCTGAGATGCTTGAAAATGCAGATTCTATCCAGAAAATCATCGAGTCGGACGCCGTTGTTTTGGTAGAGCAGAGCGGTGTTTCGCTCATCAGTGAAATCAACCGTGAAGTTATCCGTCTGGAAAAATCAGAAAAAGAAATTCTCGGCTTGATGCTGATGTAATAAAGACATAGTATCCTAACGAGTTTTATATTGGGAAAGGAATGGATGATTTTTATGAAGATACCATTTTCTCCGCCGGACATCAGCGAAGCAGAGATTCAGGAGGTTGCCCAGGCGCTGCGTTCGGGCTGGATCACGACCGGTCCAAAAACCAAGGAACTGGAAAGACAGGTCGCACAATTTTGCCGCACCAGCAAAGCGGTTTGTCTGAATTCCGCAACGGCAGGTCTGGAACTGACGCTGCATCAGCTGGGAATCGGTCCCGGCGACGAGGTGATTACCAGCGCCTATACCTATACCGCCTCCGCAAGCGTTGTCTGCCATGTTGGAGCGACCCTCAAGCTGGTGGACTGCCAGCCTGACAGCTTCGAGATGGACTATGACGCTTTGGAAAATGCTATCACCGAAAAGACGAAGGCAATCATTCCGGTGGATATCGGCGGTGTGGTCTGCGATTATGACCGCATCTTCCAAATCGTAGAAAAGAAAAAATCGCTCTTTACCCCGTCCGATAATCCAATCCAGCAATCACTCGGTCGTGTGGCAGTCGTAGCGGACAGCGCGCACGCCTTTGGTGCAAAATGGCACGGAAAGATGTGCGGAGAAATTGCAGATTTTACGGTATTTTCGTTCCATGCAGTCAAAAACTTTACCACAGCCGAGGGCGGCGCAGTGGTCTGGAAAGACATTCAAGGTGTTGACAACGAGGAAATCTACCGCAAATATATGCTGCTGTCGCTGCACGGACAGTCGAAGGACGCACTTGCAAAAACACAGCTTGGCGCATGGGAATACGATATCGTGATCCCGGGCTATAAATGCAATATGACCGATATTATGGCGGGAATAGGACTTGCACAGATGAAACGGTATCCGGCGCTGCTCAACCGCCGCAGAGAAATCATCAGCCGCTATGATGAGGTGATGAAGACTTTGCCGGTCAAGGTTTTGCAGCATTACGGAGAAGATTTTGCGTCGAGCGGACATCTGTATCTGGTGCGTCTGAACGGCAAGGATGAGCAGTTCCGCAACCAGCTCATCGTGAACATGGCGCAGATGGAGGTAGCCACCAATGTCCATTACAAACCGCTTCCAATGCACACCGCGTACAAGGTGCTGGGCTTTGATATCAAAAATTATCCGAACGCATACCATATGTATCAAAACGAGGTTACTCTGCCGCTGCACACCTTGCTGACAGATGAACAGGTGGAATATGTGTTGGAGTGCTTTGTAAAAGCATTGAAGGGATAGGTGAGGCAGTTGCTGAAAGCTTGGGACAAACTGCCTCAGGAGTTTCAAAACGAAAGCGTGCGCCCTTACTACGAGGCGTTGAGCCGTAAAAAAGGGCAGCTGCTGGTCAAAAGAATCGCCGATATTTTGCTGTCGGCGGCTCTGCTGATCATTCTGTCGCCAGTCATGCTGATTTTGGCAGTCGCAATCAAATTGGATTCGCCAGGCAGCGTGATTTTCCGGCAGGTGCGCGTTACACAGTACGGAAAGGAATTTCGCATTTTTAAATTCCGCACAATGGTTTCCAACGCACAGCAGCTGGGCACGCAGGTCACGGTCAAGGGAGACGCACGCATCACACGCATGGGACAGCTGCTTAGGAGCTGCCGCTTGGACGAGCTGCCGCAGCTGCTCAATGTCCTGACAGGAGAGATGAGCTTTGTCGGCACAAGACCGGAGGTGCCCAAATATGTCGCGCAGTATACGCCGCAGATGATGGCTACATTGCTGCTGCCGGCAGGCATCACCTCAAGAGCATCTATCTGTTATAAAGATGAGGATAAACTGCTTTCGGATGCGTCGGACGCGGATAAGACTTATATAGAACAGGTGCTCCCGGGGAAGATGGAATACAATTTAAACAGTCTTTTGGCGTTTTCCGTTTGGGAAGATTTGAAAACGATGTTCGATACCGTTTTTGCGGTCATTCGAAAATAGAAAGCATCCAATAAATACATTACGCAAAGAGGGACAAAGGGATTTATGAGGGTTTGGATTATCAACCATTACGCGATTCCGCCGTCAATGGGGGGACTTGTGCGCCACTATTATTTTTCCAAGTATTTGAGAAAGATGGGGCACGAGGTCAGGATTTTTACAGCGAGTGAGATACACAATACTAACGTCAATATGATTCGGGACGGCAGCCTGTACAAAGAGGAAATGATGGACGAAGTGCCGTACACCTTCTTAAAAACACGGGATTACAGCGGCAATGGGTTGTCTAGAATCTACAACATGCTGGAATTTCCAATCAGGATTCAACAAGCTGTAAATCGCTTTGTGAAAAATGGGGAACGTCCAGATGTGATTTATACCTCCGCACCGACCATCTTTGCGGCAGGCTCGGCGATGATTGCCGCGCACAGATTGAAAGTGCCGTGCGTGGTAGAGGTGCGCGACATCTGGCCGGAATCCATTGTGGAATATAAGGGAATGTCCCGCAAAAATCCGATCATTCTGGCACTGTACCAACTGGAAAAATGGCTCTACAAGGGAGCCGACCGCTTGATTTTTACAATGGAGGGCGGTCAGAATTACATCAAAGAAAAGCATTGGGAAAAGAAAATCCCGCTCGAAAAGATACGCAGCCTCAACAACGGGGTGGATTTACAGGAATTTGACCGCAACCGCATAAATTTCCAGCTCGAGACGCCGGAGCTGCTGGATGAGACGACCTTCAAGGTGGTCTACACCGGTTCGATTCGTTTGGTCAACAATCTTGGAAAAATCGTCGAAATGGCAGAATATATGAAGAAAAACGGGTATGACAAAATCCGGTTTTTGCTATACGGCGACGGAACGGAACGGGAAGAGCTCATCAATCTCTGCAAGGAAAAAGGGCTGGATAACATCTGTTTTCCAGGTAAAGTCGAGAAAAAATATATTCCGTTCATTCTTTCTAAATCCGACCTCAACATCAACCATGTCAAGCAGACAGGGATCATGCGGTTTGGATGCAGTCTGAATAAGCAGTTCGATTATTTTGCGAGCGGGCGTCCGGTGCTGTCCGATTTGACGGTCAGCTACGATTTGATTGAGCGTTATCATGCAGGCGTGACTCTGCCGACGCAGGATACACAGACGCTTTGTCAGGAAGTCCTGCGTTTTGCTGATATGCCAAAGGAGGAATATCAGCAGATCTGTAAAAATGCAAGACAGGCGGCAGAACAGTATGATTATCAAAAATTGACTGAAAAACTGCTTGCAATCCTGCAGGAAGTGACAAAATAATATACAAACAGGATTACATTTACTTTATATTACGAAATGGAAGGAAAAAACATGACTAAGGTTTGCCATTTTTCCAGCGCACACGCGCCGAACGATACCCGTATCTTCCACAAACAGTGCGCTTCGTTAGCCAAGGCAGGATATGACGTGACCTTTGTTGTTAAGGCGAAGGACAGCCAGTCGGCAGGGACTTCCACCGAAAAGGGTGTGAAGATCGTTCAGGTGCCGGTCGACGCTTCCTCGCGGCTCAAAAGGATGCTGTTCGGAGCGAAAGCGGTCTATCAAAAGGCGCTGGAGGTGGATGCGGACATCTATGAGTTCCACGACCCAGAGCTGCTTCCGTATGGACTGAAGCTTGCTAAAAAAGGGAAAAAGGTGATTTTCGACAGCCACGAGGATTATCCGACTCAAATCATGGAAAAGGAATGGATCCCATCGCCGCTTCGCAAATTGATTTCCAAGGGATATAAAGCGTATGAAACGCACGTTGTGAAGCGTTTGGATGCAGTGCTGTTTCCCTGCACCAAAAACGGAGTGGATATTTTTGCAGGCAGAGCAAAGGAGACGGTGATCATCTCGAATGCCGTTATGGTGCAGGAGATGCTCTCGCCGCAGGAATGTTCTCAGGCGAAAAAGGACGGAAACACCGTCTGCTGTACCGGCAGTCTTACCTATCAGCGCGGCATTACCCACTTAATCAAGGCGGCGCATCAGGCAGGGGTGAAGCTGATTTTAGCAGGAAAATATTCCTCGGAGGCTTATCAGCAGGAGCTGGAAAAAATGCCGGAATATGAATGTGTCGAATATAAAGGCTACCTCGGAAGAAAAGAGCTTGCCGAAGTGTATGCGCGTTCCAGCATCGGAATGTCGACCATTTTAAATGTGGGGCAGTATTCCAGTCTTGATAATTTCCCGACTAAGGTTTATGAATATATGGCGGCAGGTTTGCCGGTCATCGTTTCGGATTATCCGTTCATGCGCCACAGCGTGCAGGAGGACGGTTTTGGCGCGGCGGTCGACCCTGCTGATCCAGAGGCGATTGCGCAGGCAATCCGCGATATTTTGTCTGATCCGCAAGCCGCGGAACAGATGAGCAGCAACGGGCGTCAGGCAGTGCTTACAAAATATAACTGGGGCATCGAGGAAGAAAAGCTGTTTGCGCTTTACGGAAGGCTTCAGAAGTAGAAAAGGTTATCGCAAAAGAGGGTTTGTATGTTAGCATTTATTTTGTCCAGAGGTGTTCCCACAAAGAAGTATTCCACCAACGGCATTTTTGAATTTGACCAGGCGCGCGCGCTCAAGGAAGCAGGCTGCAAAGTTGTGTTTTTGGCATTGGACCTGCGTTCGGTACGCAGAACCAGAAAATGGGGCTTTCAGTCGTTTGAACGTGACGGTGTAGCGGTCAGAGTCATGAGCGTACCGCTCGGAAATATCCCCAAAAAGATATTTTACACCATCGGTGAATGGGCGCTGGAAAAGCTCTACCACAAAGCGGTGCGGGAGTTTGGAAAACCGGATGTGATACACGCGCACTTTACCGATTATGCTTACCTTGCGGCAAAGCTAAAAGAAAAAGAGGGAGTTCCGCTTGTGGTGACCGAACACTCCTCTCTGGTGAATCAGGATAAGCTGCCGAAAAATATTGCACGTGCAGTTCAGTATTCCTTCTCGAAAGCGGACTGCCTGATTTCAGTCAGTCCGTCGCTTGCACAAAAGATGAAATTACACAGCGGTCATGATGTTGTATGGATTCCAGATATGGTCGATACGGAGCTGTT
>CAMNVW010000052.1 GCA_946563605.1 uncultured Clostridia bacterium
TCCACACTTTTAAAACGAATCTCCAGCATACGGGCAGGGTCATTATGATTGGTGGAAAAATGCTGTTTGAGTGCAGAAGGCGCCGGCAGCTTTTGGCAGACCTGAGCAAAGGATTCATAAATACGGTGCAATCCACCCTTTCGCTTTTGCAAAATCAGCGGGTGTCTGCTGCCATATATTCCTATGACGAATATAAAATTCGGTGGAAACGAATTGATTTCCGCACGCACCATCGGGTCATCATTTCTGCACACTCTCAGCCCTCTGCCCAAAACCGAAAGCACAAATCCAACCACTTTTTTCTGGAATGTTCTTTTTTGCAGGATCTTGTGTTTTATTTCATCCATTTTTCTTCCTGCTCCCTTTCATGACCTTCTAAACGCCGCCCACCGCCGCATAGAATAACTGTATCTTAACCTTTTTTGGAGGTGCGTGATGAACAAATTTCAGTCCCGTTGTCAAAATCATTTTTTGATTCTTCATCCTAAAAAATACAAACCTGTTTTGCTTTTCCTTTTCATCATCCTTTTGCTGACCGCCGCAGTCTTTCATTTCCTGCCTGCTCCCGCTTCACAAAAGCAAACGCTTTCCGGCAGCTGGCGTGAGGAAAATTCGGACGCTTCTGCGGATATGCTTCTTACCATCGACGAAAACACCATCACCATCAATGATTTTTCCTTTGCATATGAGCTTTCTCTCCCTCACCAGGAGTGCCCGACCCGCGAAAACCCTCAGGGCTTTGTTTTGGATGGCGGCTCTATGGGAAGTCTTGCTGGATTATTTTTCTTCGAAGACGGCAAGCTGTTTTTAGAGATAGATTCTCAAATGAAAGTTTTTGTTCGTGAATAAATCAGTCGTTTGTACCTTCTGATTACTCTTCTGCCGGTTTGCTCGTGTCCAGAAAAGCTATCCTTTCCGGTGCGTCGTCATGAAGGAAGGTATCCACCGAGTACGCAATCAAGATACGCTGATAGTTCGCGCAGTCGATCTGCTTGATTTCCCCTTTGCCGAACTGTTTGGTATCAATAAATCGAATCTGCGAATAGTGCGATGCCAAAAACGGGATGGTTGGTAAAATGCTCTCGTCACCCACAATCAGCAATGTATTTTCATTGCGAAGATTGCTGCGGATGGTAATATCTCCGGTATTTCCTCCAAGCAGAACATCCAGGTCATCCCCCAATTCCAACAACTGCTCTGGGTAGAGCGTCTGGTAACTGTACTGATAGCCTTCGTTATGCGTAACTGTGTACATCCTGTTATTTTTCTGATAGTGATACAGGGCAACAATATCCGGCATAATGTCCCGATATGGCCACCGCTGATAGGTTTCGCCGTAATAGCTGTGGGAGATATACTGAATATCAAAGTCCTCCTGCGGCTTTGGCGTGTTGTCCAACCGCTGTGCCAATACCTCGTAGACGGTATAACCGCCCAAAGCAGTCAGATCCGGCGATGTCCGGTAGTATAAATCCTGATCCAGCTTTGAAAACAACGCCGGATATACATCCACCACCGTTGCCTTTCCCAGCAGCTGATTATAGGTTTGCTCGATAAACTGCTTTTGATTAAACAGCGGCGCTGCCTGCGGAACTTCATTTTGCTTGATAGCGCACTTAGTCGGCAGCAGCTGCACATACACCGGAATCCTGCTGTTTTCTGCAAAATGGACCAGCGCCTGTGTATTGCGCGCCGTCTGTTCTTCATCAGGGTAGCCGATGTCCTCCACCAAAATATCATCGCCGATAAAAATATGGTCAAATTCCCTTGCGCCGCCCTTGATTTTCAGTTCCACCGCCAAGGAGGACAGTTCATCGGCAAACGGAATACTTTCCGCCATCTTATGTTCAAACTCTGAAAGATAGTCGCTCAGGTGATAATAGCGGTTGAACTTTGGGAAATTGCCGCCGTCCGTGATGAGCGCCCATATTCCAACCGATCCCAGCAGCACCGCCAGCACCATTCCGGGGAAAAGATTTTTCCCTTGAAAAAATTTCCCCTCTGGAAGAATCCTTTTCATCGCTTCTCCCTCCTTAAATCATAAACGAGACCGATGCGATAAACACGCCAAGATATGCGGCTGCACTGAAGGTATCTGCCAGTTTGGGGAATTTTTCTCGAATCAGCCGTCCTGTCAATACCGCCAAGCTTGTCGCAAAGAAAAAGTCCAGCAGAATCACCATATAATTGGTGGAAATGATGTAAGAGATGCGGTTATTGAACAGCGGCAGGCTGTTTAAACCGAACATACTTCTTAAATAGTATCCTGTCTGGTGCAGCGAGCTTCCCGAAAAAATCGTAAATGAAAACATAACGATGATAAAGGTATAGATTCGGTCTACAAGCGGCGGAAGCTTTTCCAGATATTTCATAAGAAAATATTTTTCGAGCAAAATAAAAACGGTAAAATAAACGCCCCACACCAGATAGTTGAGCCGCAGTCCAAACCACAAGCCCATCAGCATGGTAATCAGCAGGGTATTAACGATGGTAGGCAGCACGCCGTTTGTATCAGCCCCCAAAAAGATATAAACATACCGATTGATAAATTTTGTCACCGAGATGTTAAAGCGGTTGAAAAAGTCGGAAACGGTGCGCGACTGAAACGGATGATGAAAGTTTTCGGGAAATTCCATCCCGAAAAAGCAGGCGATTCCCCGCGCCATATCGCAGTAACCGGTCAAGGTATAGTACAGTGCAAAGGTGGAGCTGATAATCAGCGCCCAGACCGAAAGCACCGTTTCCTCACCGGAGGGGATGTCCCGGATTGCACTCTGTACCGAGATGCTGCCTGCCGCTAAAATGGTCAGACGGGCAAGTCCGCTGACATAGAAGCGAATTCCCTGTTTGATTTTTTCTGCGGAGAGGTCACGCTGTTCCCACTGCGCTTTTAAATCGGAATACTGCACGATCGGACCTGCATATAGCTTTCCAAAAAAGGAGGTAAACAGCAGATAATCCACAATGCTGCCATCAAATCGTTCATCGCCGTTGTAAACGTCGATGACATACCCCAGAGAAGTCACCGTATAAACCATCAAACCCAGCGGGATGCTCCGTTTATCCAGCTCGAACATCGCCATCGCTGCAATCATCAAACCAATATTCTTGAGCACGCTCACCCAGAACAGGATCCTTCTTCTCTTCATTTGGCTGGTTGAACGCACCATCTTTGCACACACCAGATAATCGAACAGCATCGAGCAAAGCAGAAGCGGCAAGCTGCGCAGGTCATTCATCACATAAAACAAAAGCGAAAATACGGTCAAAACACCATTTTTATATTTTTGCGGACAAACATAAAAAATCAACATTGCCGCCGGCAAAAACAAAAAGTTGAAAGTCAGTGTAGAAAGCCCCAAAGCATGATCTCCTTTCTATGATTTTATCTATGCTCTTCGCTGAGATTCCTCAACCCCAGCCTTTCTTTCGATTTCAATAAATTCAAAACCTTTGTGGGGCGGCTCAGCTCCCCATTATCAAAGCACATCTGAGCACAAGCTGTAAAGTTCTTCTCTGGTCATCAAAGCGTCCAGCACCGTCACAAGCGCGTTTGCTGTCAGATGCTCCGGTACATTGAGATGCTTGGACAATTTTTTGCGCAACTGCGCGCTGTCCGCTTTTCCGCTCAAGCCAAGTTCAAACAGATCCATCTTGGTAATGGGGTCTTTGGGACGTTCAGGCTCGGTCACGCCGATTCCGGCATCGGTCAGTGCCTTGCGAATAATTGGTTCCGGCACGCCTTCTACGCCAAGCTTGCCTTCTTTAGAGGGGTGCGCTTTGCGCTTTTCCTTGCCGTACAAATCAGGGATATAGACATCGACAATATTTTCCTTGCCGCAAATGTTCCGCAAAAATCCCCTGATTTTAAAGCCTGCCATGTCCGAATCGGTCAGCACCGCAAGCCCCTGTTTTTTTGCCAGCGTCCGCAGCAGCGACTGCATCTCTTTATCCTTGTAAATGCGGAATCCGTCTGTGCAGATAATCACACCATCAATGATTCCGCCCAGCTTTATCTTGTCATATTTCCCTTCCACCACAATCGCGCGGTCGGTGTGTATCATCCTTCATCCATCCTTACTCTATCGTATAATCAAGCTTCGTTTTGCCTATTTCTGTCCAGAAGAAATCAAAAACAGCTCGGTCACTGCCTGTTCCAACAGCTGCTCATTGTCTGCTCTTGTACTTTTCATCCGAAAATCAATATCAGCAAGATAAGCAACCGAGCTTCTTAACACTTCGATTGAGTATTTGGAGCAGTCACGCAGACTGTTTCTCACCACAAATTCCCTGCCTTTGTAGGAAAAATTCTGTTTGATTGCTTCTTCTCCCAGCCCCATATTTTTGGCTGTTTTTGCAATATATAAATCCAGATACGCACCTGACAGCGCCGCCAAAATCGCGGTCGGCTGGTACCGCAGGTACAATAGATCCTCCACTATGTGCATCGCTTTTTCAAAGCGGTCCGCCAAAATGGCTTTTGCCAAATCATATACCGAGGCGTTCACCGTTTTGCAGGTGATTTCCTCCACCAATTCCGGCGTGATGGCAAACGGATGCTGTTCATCCGCGCCGTACCTTCCCTGCGCATAGGCGGTCAGCTTTTCCAGTTCACCGCTCAAAGTCAGCATATCTTTTTCACACCGCTCGATCAGCAGCTCGCAAACATCCCTTGTTGCCGTACAATTTCGTGTTTCCAGTTTGGAGCGGATAAAGCGTATTAAATCGGAGGTATCCCGTTGTTTTAACTCCAGCACCGCTCCTGCCTTATCACACAAAGCAACCAGTTTTTTGGCGCCTGCACTCTTTTTCGGAAGAAATTCCTCCTTATCCACCACCAAAATCAGCACCGTTGTCTGCGGCGGATCGGCAAGCAGTTCGGAAATCTTCTCCTTGTCCTGCGCGTTCAAGGCTTCAAAATCGAATTTATCCACCACCACGCACCGCTGCTCGGTAAAGAACGGCATCGCCTCGCAGGATTCAATCAGTGCATCCACCTTCAGCGCACCGCCGTCAAAACGATGAAAATTAAACTGGGCAAAGTCCTCCGGCGCCGCCAAACGAATCAACCGCTTCAGGTACATCTCCTTGAGATATTTCTCCTTGCCGTACAGCAGGTACACCCGATACAGATGCCCCAGCTTGATGTTTTGCAGCAGCTGGCTCTCCTCTTTAAAAATCATCCTATGTTCCTGCCTTTCCGTCCATTTGAATCTTGAGCACCGGCTGGTCGCGCAAAACAGGAAATTGTCCTGCGCCAACACGCTGGTTTTCCTTTTCCATTATAGCATAATTCTGCCCATTTTTTAACAGTTTTTTCTCTTTTACAAAAAGTGAGGTTCCCTCTTGGGTCTGCTGTATAGTTACACCGCCCAAAAGCTGTGCGCTGATTCCTTCCGGCGACACGATTTCCCTGCCGTTTGCTGCCTTTTTAATATGTTCGTAAAACTGTCCCTGCGGTACGGCAACCACCTTTGCCGGAAATTCTGTGAGCAGCAGGTCTATCCCTGCGCTTTCATCGGTGTCCTTGCTGTCACAAAACAAAAGTTCCAGTTTCTCTACCCCTTCGCAGTGCAGAATCGAGGCAATCTCGTCCGCTTCATAGCTGCTGACAATATCTCCGACGACTGCACCTTGTCCATCTCTTGTCAGAATGGTTGCGTTTTCTGTTACAAATATATTCAGCACGCCTTGATTTGCCCAAAGCTGTGCCGCTTGTGACATACAGATCAAAAACACCGAAGCATAAATCCAGCACCTTGCGCGTATCCGGCGTGCTTTTGTTGTTATTTTACCAAAGCGGTATACCAAAAGAAGCAGCAGAAGGATGCAGACCACGCTGCACAGCAGGTCAACGACAGAATGAGAATAGAAAAGCACCTTCGGAATCATAGAAATTCCTTTGCTGACCAGTAAAATCCACCGCGCAAAGATCCCTGCTATCCCTGCCGCAGCTTTTGCCGCTGCCAATAAAATTGACCAGTTCAGCGCATGATAAAGGAATCCCAACAGAATCGAAACAACCGAGAAAATCATCAGCGGCATAACTGCCCACAATGATAAGACGGCTGCCAAAACACTCCATACAGCGGTGGCATGATAATAATACAGCATGAGCGGAGCCGAAAAAACAGACGCCACAATCGACATTGCTGCAACAGCGCAACCGCTGCGTATCCACTTTTCTGTTCGTACACCGCACCGACCCATCACATAACGAATCGGTCTTGTATGGCATAGCAGCCAAGTAAGCGGATTTGCGCAGAGAATCACTCCCAAGGTGATCCAAAAAGAGAACTGAAAAGAAACGGAATAGAGTGAAAACGGCGCATCCGCCAAAATAAAAATCACTGCCGCCGACCAAGCGGAAAGACTGTCCCGATCGCGATGCAAAAGGGTTCCCAGCACATAGAGACTTGTCATAATGCCCGCTCTGACTGCTGACGGCGAAAACTGCGCCAGGGAAATATATCCCCAAACCGGCAGCAAAGAAAAAAGTCCTGCAAAACGTTCGGGAATACCCAGTTTTTTAAAAAGCTTTGTGCAAAAAGCCGCTACCAGTGTAATATGAATACCCGATACCGCCAGAATATGCAGCAGTCCTACATTGTGCAGCATTGCCTGAAACGGCTGTTCCAAATTTCCTTTCTCTCCAAACAGCACGCCCTCCACAATTCCAAGCACCGGCGCATGATAGAGCATTCTTGTTTCTTCCATAATTTGCGAACGGAGCGTGCGTTTTTCCTGCATCAGCTCAATCGGATTCGCACCGGCAAAAACATAAAAGAAAATGTTTCTGCCGCGGTCATAATTTCCAATCTCGGTAACGATCGGCGCTGTAAAACCGATGATATCACCAACATCCGCTACCGGTTCCTCAAAACTATACAGACGCGCTTTCAAGCCTTTCGGCAAATCCGAATTATCCGCTGTGCGAATCAAATACTTGCAGCCATAATCCGTCACTTCCCATTCCAGAACCTGTGCTTCAATTGTCGGCTCACCCTCAAAATGTTTTACACACGCAGCTGTTTTCTCCATCGCATAAAAATTGTTCATCAACGCAGCGGCGGCTGACAACGCAACCAACGCAAACACCGACGCCGTTTTCTTTTGCCGTACACCATAAAACATGATATTGACAGCAAAAATTATCCCGAGAACAATCATCCCTACGGTAACACATCGGTGCATCAGTGTTTTTTCTTGCAGAAAAATTTCGTACAGCGGAATAAAAAGTGCTGTAACCGCCAGAAAAGTGAACGCTGTATAGCAAATCGGTCTCTTGATTTGTCTTTTCGTATTTTTGCATCCTGATGCAGAAATCGAGTGCCTGCACTTTTCCCTGCATGATTTCTTCTCTGCTAAAGTCTCCACTGTTTCACTCCTCATCACTCAATCTGCCCATTTGTTCCTATCTATGAAAGCCGTTGTCAAAATCGTTTTGCGTATTTTCTCAAGTAGGTTTTAAAAAAATGTCCCTGTCATGATTTTTCTTATAGGATCCTATAAATAATAACATAACAGTGTGATTTTTGTCACCCTTCTTCAACACAAACCGCATCATTGAAAGGAGTCTGAAATTGATGTCCAAAAAACAATCTGTCATTTCCTGCATCATGCTTTTTGCTGTTACTTTTGCTGTCAGCGGATTTTCCGCCTTGCTGACCAAAGACAGTATGAAGCTTTATCCTTCATTAACCAAACCGCCGTTTGCCCCTCCGGCTATCGCTTTTCCCATCGTCTGGAGCATCTTGTTTGCTTTGATGTCTGTTTCTGCATGGCTGATATTGCGCACCCTTACACAGTTTTTTACCGTCAAAGGCGCATTGTGTTCTCCGTCGATGCTCTTGTATTTTGTACAGTTGAGCGTTAATTTCTTCTGGCCAATTCTGTTTTTCCGTTTCCGGCTGTACCTGCCTGCCTTTTTCTGGCTGCTGCTTTTGGTATTTCTGGTTACAAAAATGATTCTCTCCTTTTGGCGCATCCACAAACCATCTGCCCTGCTCCAGCTTCCTTATCTTCTGTGGCTGATCTTTGCCGGTTATTTAAACCTTGGCATCTGGATTTTAAACCGGTAATATTGCTTCGCAAGCTGTGCTTGCGGCAAAAGAAAGCCTCGCTTTGTTGAAGTTTTCTGCTGTTCTTGCTACACTGAAACCATCAAACGAAAGCGAGGTATTTTTTATGACAATGGGTGAAAAGATCCAATCTCTAAGAAAAAAGAACAATTGGTCACAGGAAACGCTGGCGGAAAAGCTTATGGTTTCCCGTCAGGCTGTCTCATTATGGGAACGAGATGAATCCCAGCCCGAACTTGATAAACTGCTGACTTTAAGCAAACTGTTCGGTGTTTCCACAGATTATTTGATTGATGACGATTTAGAGGAACCAATCTCTACTGTATCTGCTGCCTTTGATTCCCGCGTTTCTTCTGAACAATCCCCCGAATCAGATTTCACTGCCGCATCCATTTTTACCACTGTTTTGGCCCTCGCCGGATTATTAACATCTGCATTTTTGTGGTATCAGTTTCAAAATGCTCTTTCGATTCTGCTGGGGCTTTTTATGCAGCTTGGCAGCGTCT
>CAMNVW010000053.1 GCA_946563605.1 uncultured Clostridia bacterium
CAATTTTTTTCAAAAAATTGCGAGGTGCAGGAGCAGCGCTCTTGCTCGCCCATCGCAATGGGCGAAACGCCCTTATCGTCAGGCGCTCCTTGGGAGAGCTCGAGAACCTTTTTGCAAGAGAAAAGGTTCTCAAAAACTGACGGTACGATGAAGCTTCCCCTCGAAAAGTTCCCAGTGGGAAGTTTTCGACACCAGCTTGAAGCTGGACACTGTTTGTACGTTCCTCGAAGTCGCGTTTTGGCAAAACAAAAGTTTCATCGTCCTTTTCAAAAGGCTCAAAATTTTTTCGGGTAAAAATGCGCAAATCTCTTTGAATGGGTTTGAAACATCCCGATAAATGCAGTATAATAAAAAAGTATGTTCTATATTAAAATGTGAGGGAAGTGTGCGTTTTGCCGGACGAAATTTATTATGACAACAGTGCGACAACCAGAACCAGAGAGGAAGCCGCCAAATTAGTGTATGAGATGCTGACCAGCTGTTACGGGAATCCATCTTCCCTGCACAAAAAAGGCTTTGAGGCGCAAAAACGCCTTGAACACGCAAGAGATCAGATCGCGGCTTCTTTGGGCTGCCAGAGTTCGGAGATCTATTTTACCTCCGGCGGCACCGAAGCGGATAATCTTGCCATCTTAGGCGCGGCAAGAACCCAGAAACGCCGCGGCAACAAAATCGTTACCACCGCCATCGAGCATGACGCAGTGCTCAACACCGTCAAATTTTTGGAGGGCGAAGGTTGGGAAATCGTTCGCTTACAGCCTGACCAAAACGGTCAGATTTCTGTACAGCAAGTGTTGGACGCGGTGGACGACAAAACCGTCCTGGTTTCAATGATGGCGGTCAACAACGAGGTCGGCAGCATCCTGCCGGTCGGACAGCTTTGCAAAACGCTGCGCCGCAAATATCCGCAGCTGCTGATCCACTGCGACGCTGTGCAGGCTTACTGCAAGGAACCGATCCGCCTTGGAAAAACACACGATGTAGACTTTTTATCGGTGAGCGGACATAAAATTTATGCGCCGAAAGGCAGCGGTGTGCTCTACATCAAAAAGGGCAGCCGTTTTCGTCCCGTCACCTTTGGCGGCGGACAGGAAAAAAACATCCGTCCGGGTACTGAGGGAATCGCCAACGCCTGCGCGATGGGACTTTCCGCAGAGCTGCTGTGTCAGGAACGCGAAGCAAACCATAAAAGAATCACCGAGATTCGCAACGCACTTTTGGAGGGTTTGACAAAATTGCCGGACATCTGCATCAATTCCCCTGCCGATGCAACACCTTATATTTTGAACTTCTCTGCATTGGGCGTCCGCTCCGAGATCATGCTGCATTTTCTGGAGGAAAAAGGAATTTATGTTTCCAGCGGCTCCGCTTGTGCAAAAGGCGGTGCAAGCCATGTATTGGAGGCAATGGGGCTGCCTCGCGACCGCGCGGACAGCGCCATCCGTCTGAGCTTCGGACGTTACAACACCTTGGAGGAAGTTCCTGTTTTCCTAAACGCGCTTGAGGAAGGGCTCAACCGCTTCAGAAGATAAATACAACTTTAAAAAATAAAACTTTATATATTATATATACCCAAAGGAGTTCATCATGAAAGAAGTCATCTTACTGAAAAACGGCGAGATTGCTCTGAAAGGCTTAAACCGTCACGCCTTTGAGGACCGCCTGATTAAAAATGCCCGCCGCAAATTGATGCCGGTCGGCTCCTTTCACTTTCGCAAAGCACAGTCCACCATCTATGTAGAGCCGGATGAAGAAGGCTATGACCTCGATGAAGCCGTTGACCGCTTGCAGAAGGTATTCGGCATTGCGGCTTTGAGCAGAGCGTGCGTTGTGGACAAGGATTTTGAATGTATCAAAACCACCGCGGCGGAGTATCTGAAGGACGAACTGGAAAACGCCGTCACCTTTAAAGTAGAAGCAAAGCGTTCCGACAAGAGCTTTCCACTCAAATCTCCTGAAATCTGTGCCGGCGTCGGCGAATACCTGCTGGAAAAATATCCGCATCTGCAGGTCGATGTACACAACCCTGACGTTGTCGTCATGGTCGAAGTGCGTGATTATGCCGCTTATATCCACGGCAGCCAGATCAAAGGTGCAGGCGGTATCCCTGTGGGAAGCGGCGGCAAAGCAATGCTGCTCATCTCCGGCGGCATCGACAGCCCTGTTGCAGGCTATATGATGGCAAAACGCGGACTGGAAATCAGCGCGATCCACTTTGTATCGCCGCCGTACACCTCTGAGCGTGCAAAACAGAAGGTCATCGACCTTGCACAGAAGATGTGCTCCTACTGCGGCCGCATCAAATTGTACATCGTTCCGTTCACCGAAATTCAGGAGGCGATCCGCGACGAATGTCCAGAGGATCTGTTTACCATCATCATGCGCCGTTATATGATGAAAATTGCCTGCCGTGTTGCAAGAGCAAACGAATGTGAAGCGCTTGTCACCGGCGAAAGCGTTGGTCAGGTTGCAAGCCAGACCATTCAGGCGATTGCCTGCACCGATGAATCCGCCGATATGCCGGTCCTGAGACCTGTCATCGGAATGGACAAGGACGAAATTGTCATCATTTCCAGAAAAATCGATACCTTTGAAACCTCTATCCTCCCTTATGAGGACTGCTGCACTGTGTTCACGCCAAAGCATCCGCGCACCAAGCCGCAGCTCAAATTTGTAAAATTTGCAGAGGAACAGATGAAGCAGGAAGAACTCATCAACCGCGCAATCGAAAACATCGAGGAACTGAGCATCTCCAATTCCTGATTGGATTTTGGGACGAAAGCTCCTGCAAAAAGGAAGCAGGATTTACCGCTTGAAACCAACATTTATTTCGATTATGATACTATTAAGTATAAAATTGTCTTTTAAATAAATTTTCGGGCGACGGCTGTCGCCCGAAACCGCAAGAGGTGGAAATATTGAAAGTTTATATCGTCGGAGTCGATACCGCAAGTCCAACCGGACTGTTGGCATCGCCTTACATGGAAAAGGAGCTGCGGGTTTTAGGCTGTGACATCGAACAGTTTCCGGCAAAAGACGCCGACAGCCTCCGCCGTTCCCTTGAAGCGTGCGCACAGCCGCAGGCATTGATCTTGTGTCCGCTCACCGGAAATATCCACTCAGACGCCGCAAGCGTGCGCGCCGTATCCCAGCTGTGCGGCAAAAATTTACGGGAAAATCCAGACGTTGCAAACCAGCTCATCAAGCGCGGCAAGGTATCAAAGAAAGACGCCGAAAAATGGTCGGCAATGCCGGAAGGCGCGCACATCTTTCCATGCCGCCACTCGCTGATCCCGGGCTTTGAGCTGGCAGGAGACGGCTTTCACGTCGTCGTACTTCCGTCCGACGTCCAGGAACAGACCAGCCTGTTTTTCAGCTACTTATTCCAAATCATCATGAAAACAGGTTCTTCCTCCTGTTACAGCCGTGTGCTGCGCGTGATGGAAATGGGATTTCATCAGGTACAGAACGCATTGAGCGACCTGTTGGACGCAGATACCCCATGCGTTGCCATCTACGAGAAAAAATCGGAAATCATCATCCGTGTTTCGGACAATGACCCGAACCGTCAGGCAGCGGCAGAACACTGCAACAACGTACTGCGCACCATTGTGCAGCGTTTGGGAACCTATGTATACGGCATTGATGTCAACGGCATCGAACACGCGCTTGCGCTCAAGTGCGCCAAGAAAAATATCCACGTTGCCTTCGCAGAATCCGGCTCCGCAGGATTGGCGGCAAAGCGTTTTAAAGCAGTCGATCAGGAAGAAAAGCTGATCTATTCGCTTTACAGCTGCCAGCCGGAAGAGATGGAGCTGGAAAAGCTCGGCATCAACGAAAAGATTGGCAAAAAGTTTGGACCTGTCAGCGCAAATGTTGCTGCGGCAATGGCTTTAGGCGCATCTACACAGGAAGAAAAAGACCTGCTGGGATTGAGCATCACCCTGCCCGACCCCGTTTACAAAACCCGCAAGGGCTACATCGCGGCAGTGCTGAACGGCGTGTGCATGATGCAGGAGCTGGACGCAGGAAATTATCACTCGCTCACTCAAATGAATTCGGATGCGGTGGCAAGGCTGTTCAATCTGGCAAGGAAGCTGGTCGACTCCTATCCGCAGAAGCCGGAAGGCTGCTGTGATGCGGAGGAGGCTGTCCTGGAAGGCATGGAGGTCATCCCTGCCTCCACCACTGCATTGAACGCAGCGGCAGCAGCAACCATGCCAGACAGCAAAAAGCGCAAAAAAGGCGGCAAAAAAGAAAAAGCTGCTCCACCGGCAGCCAACACTCCGAACGCACCAAAAGAGCGCAAGGGTATTCTTTACCGCATCTTCCCAAATCGGGACGACAGCGGCTTTGACAAGGTGCGCAAAATCCTGATGTGGATCTGCGTCTGTGTGTTTATCGGTTCGATGACCTACCTCATCGACTTCGGTGCGGAAAACAAAAAATCGCAGGAAAACATTGCGAATTTGCAGGATCAGATGCAGCAGGCAGAGAAGGATATCGAAAGCGGCAAGATCAATGTATCCAACATCGAAGGATATCCAAACGACTATCTGCCAAAGTTCTATTCCTTCTATCAGCAAAACGAGGATATCAAGGGCTGGATCAAAATTGACGGGACAAACGTCAATTTCCCTGTGGTGCAGACCTCCGACAACGATTATTACCATCGTCTTGGCTTCGATAAAGAGTACGATTATTACGGCACACCGTACATTGACTACGAGTGCGATGTAAAATCACCGAGCACCAATATCATCATCTACGGACACAACATCCGAAACGATGGTCAGATGTTTAACGACCTGACCAAATATAAACAGCTCTCCTACTACAAGGAGCATCCGCTGGTCACCTTCGACAGCGTATACAAATCCGGCACCTATAAGATTTTCGGCGCGTTTATCTCCAACACCGAACCTTCCCACGACAATGGCAACGTATTTGAATACAACCATTTTGTGGACGCGAAAAACGAACAGGAGTTCAACAAATTTGTGGATGAAGTCAGACGCCGCAGCATCTTTGACACCCCAGTCGATGTTGAATACGGCGATGAACTGCTGACCCTTTCCACCTGTACCTATGAGTTCAAGGAAGCGCGTTTTGTACTACTTGCCAGAAGGGTTCGCGACGGCGAAGATACTGCCGTTGACACCGCTCAGGCAGTTGCAAACGAGGACGCTTATTATCCGGCAGTTTATGCGGGCGCCGCAGAATACGCAAAGAAACTCGGCAAGGTAAAAGGCATCAAGATCGAAGGCAAGCAAGAAATCACCCTGACCGTCGGTGAAACTACCACCCTCACTGCAAAGGTAACGCCTGCGGACGCACCGATCCAGACCTGTACTTGGGATTCGAGCAACACCGCGGTAGCAACCGTCAACAAGAACACCGGTCTTGTCACCGCCGTTGGCGTTGGCACCACCAATATCACAGCCGCAGCAGATGACGGAGGTTATGTGGCAAATATCACCATCACCGTCAAGAGCGACGGCAAAGAACCGACCGGCATTTCGTTGAGCTCTGCAAATCTGAGTATGAAGCCGGAGGGAACCGCAAATCTTACTGCAACACTTCAGCCAGCAGACGCAAAGGCAAGCCTCACCTGGAAGAGCAGCGATGACAGCATCGTGCGCATTTCGGGAAATGAAGCTTCCGCACAGCTGACCGCAGTCAACGCAGGTACGGCAACGATTACGGTTGCGACTTCCGACGGCAAATTCAGTGCAGTCTGCAAGGTAACGGTTGCCGCAGACAGCGCTGACCCAGAAAATCCAACCATCGCCTTTGCACAGAGTGCATTGAGCTTAACGGTGGGACAGCCGCAGAATATCAAGCTGACCGTAACGCCAAGCGGCGCCGACATCGGTTCAATTGATTGGGAAACCAGCAGCGACGCGATTTTGGTTCAATTCGGTTATAACGATACCGATGTAATTGTCACCGCAAAACAGACTGGTCAGGCGGTATTGACCGCAACCACCTCCACTGGCTTAAAGGCAAGCTGCACGATTACCGTTGTGGAGGAGGGCAACAGCGAGGACGACAAGGTAAGACTGAGCGTCAACCAGCTGGTACTCAATCCGGGCGAAGAAGCCCAGCTGCAATATGCGGTCGATCCGGCGGATACCAAACTTGTGTGGATTTCCAGCGACCCGAGAATTGTCGAGGTTGATCAAAACGGTTATGTCACTGCTATTGGTTATCTGGAGCAGACCAGAGAAGTTACCATCACCATATCCACCGAGGACGGCAGCGTTTCGACCCAGACAACGGTCACCGTGATGGGAACGGCAAGCGGCAGCAACGACAACAATAACAATAACAACAACGATAATAACAACAATAATAACAACAATAACAACAACGGCAATAACAACAATAACAATCAGGGCTCTCAGACAGATCTCGGCTTGGAGGCAAGCGGCACAGAGGTTGAGGTCGGTTACGACAAAGACCTGAACATCAGAATCGACCGCGCACCGAGCGAAGTTATCATCGAGTGCAGCTCCAGCGACCGCAGCGTTGTGGAGGTTGACAACAATGGCACAGTATCCGGCAGGAGTCCGGGTACTGCAACCATTACCGTCAAGGCAACCGATGTCAACACCGGAAAGACCCAGACTGTGACCGTACAGGTGAAGGTTCCTCAGCAAGGCGGCTGGGGATATGGCACAAACGACGACCCATTACCAGATGAGGACGACGACACCCAGAAAAATAACCAGGGCGGTATTCAGACCGGCGGATTCGGCTCCAATAACTAACAACAAAAAAGGATGCGGACAATAGTGCGGTATCCGTAAAACAGTATTGTGCTATTGAACCGAAATTGAAAAAAGCGGCACGAAACCGCATGGAGCTGATCGTGCCGGAGCTGGCGAAGCGAAACGGCGTGACCGAGCAACTGAAAGCTGAAAACCAAATGGAATGGGTGCGGCAGATGAACGCTTGCAAGGCGCAGGCAGAGGAAGTTGTGAAAGCAGAGTTGATTTATAATTGAGCGAGGAAGTCCGGGCAGAAAACTGTTCGGACTTTTCTCATATAGTCCAAAGTTGCGGTAGAATTGTTCACAAGTTTTATGGTATAATTTGAATACGAAATTGAGCAACAAATCGGAATTGACCGAGCTGAAAGAGAAGGATGCTTGTTGCCCGAAAGACAAGAAGATGGAAGTAGAAGAAAACAAAAATTAATTTTTTATATGAAAGGCTGGTTGCAGAATGTCAAAACAAAATATTTATGATAATGATTTATTTTACGAAAACTTCGAGAAAATACGTAGCAAAGAAATCAATTTTAATGATATTATTGAGACACCAATAATATTAGGAATGATACCTGAACTATATAAAAAGAAAGTATTAGATATTGGATGTGGTATGGGGCAACATGCACTTCAATATTCAAAGAAAGGGGCGTTATCCGTTCTTGGAATTGATATATCGGAAAAAATGTTAGCATATGCAAGAAAAAATAATGCTGCCTCTAATATTGAATACAGAAGACTGGCTTTTGAAGAATTGGATGATTTAGAGGAAAAGTTTGATGTTATTACAAGTTCATTGGCTTTTGATTATGTAGAAAATTTTGAAAGGCTTATGAAACAGATTTATAGTCACTTGAATGAAAATGGCAAATGTGTTTTTTCGATGTCACACCCAATAAGTACAGCATATGATGGGACTTTTGACAGATATACCAGAACAGAAACTGGAGAAAGATTATATGCTAATCTACGAAATTACGGAATAGAGGGTAAGCGTGTTATTCATTGGGTAGTAGATGAATATGAACTTTATCATAGAACGATTTCAACATTAATAAATGATATTGTTTCTGCTGGATTTATTATTGAGGAATGTCAGGAATCAAAAGTACCAGAATCAATTAGAGAAAAGCGAGCAGATATGTTTGGAGGAGTTATTCATCAGCCAGACTTTATTTTTTTTAGGTGTGGAAAGAAAAATTAATATTTTATCTATGTAAAGAACCCGACAAATTCAAGTTTGTCGCACTGATAAAAACCCTTTAGGAACTAAAGGGCGCACTTCTATACTCTCTGTCGAGAGTAGTGCGTCCTGCGGAGCTTCATTCCCGGTCAGCAGAAGAAAACTGCTCGACCGTGAATGTTTCGTCACTTCGTTCCGTCAAGGTGGCTACACCCCCTTGCGCCGCTAATGCGGCTATCCCCTGTGGACTTGCCGTCCGCAAACGGTTTTGACAAACCGTTCGACGCCAGCAAGTTTATATAATAGATACAAAAATCCTCCGTATGATCGTAGCCATACGGAGGATTCACTGCTTTATGGACACCGCCCAATTGTCCGCATCCTTTTTTTGCAGGCTGAGTAAAATAAAAGTTTTGTCAATTTTTTGCTCAAACGAGTAAAATCGGAGGTTTTCCGACCTGCGCGAGAGCGAGTGCTGCAAGTTCGTACTTAACCGACAACGCGAATCG
>CAMNVW010000054.1 GCA_946563605.1 uncultured Clostridia bacterium
AACCAAAACTGCGGCAAAACCACCCTTTTCAATGCTTTGACCGGAAGCAACCAGCACGTCGGCAATTTTCCTGGTGTAACGGTCGAAAAAAAAGAGGGCGGCATTAAGCGGCAAAAAGAGATGGTTCTGGTCGACCTCCCCGGTATTTACTCCCTCTCCCCTTACACCTCCGAGGAAGTGGTCACCCGCGATTTCCTGCTGAAGGAACATCCCGACGCCATCATCAATATCGTGGATGCAACCAACCTCGAGCGCAACCTTTACCTCACCTTGCAGCTGATGGAGCTGAACATTCCGATGATTCTCGCGCTCAACATGATGGACGAGGTGCGCGCAAGCGGCAACTCCATTCATGTCGAACAGCTTTCCAAGGAATTGGGCATCCCCGTCATCCCTATCTCCGCCGCAAAAGGCGAGGGAATCTCCGACCTGCTCAATACTGTTTCTAAAACTGTTCGGGAAAAGCGTCCAAGCCAAAAGCTGGATTTCTGCCGCGGCGAAGTCCACCGCGCAATCCACTCCATCGCGCACATCATCGAAGACCACGCACAGGCGGCAGGTTATCCGACTCGATTTGCCGCCACTAAGCTGGTCGAGGGCGACCAGCCGATGTTTCAGGCGCTCAACCTCGATATGAGCGATATCCACATCATCGACCACATCGTAGAACAGATGGAGGAAGAACTCGGAACCGACCGCGAGGCTGCTTTGGCGGATATGCGCTATACATACATCGAATCGCTGTGCGCACAGTGCGTCGTCAAACATCAAGAGACCCGCGAACAGCTCCGCTCCGAAAGAATCGACCGTCTGCTCACCCACAAATATTTCGGTATTCCTATTTTCCTGCTGATTATGATGAGCATTTTCTGGCTGACCTTCTCGGTCATCGGCGCACCTTTGCAGGATCTGCTGAGCGCATGGATCGACCTCTTCACCGAGAGGCTTTCCTTTGCCCTCACCATGATGGAAGTCACCCCTTGGCTTACCTCGCTGATTATCAACGGCGTTTGTGCCGGCGTGGGAAGCGTGCTTTCCTTCCTGCCGATTATCGTGCTGCTGTTCTTCTTCCTCTCCTTGCTGGAGGACAGTGGATATATGGCGCGCGTTGCCTTCGTCATGGATAAGCTGCTGCGTAAAATCGGTCTGTCGGGACGCTCCTTTGTTCCTATGCTGATCGGCTTCGGATGCAGTGTACCGGCAATTATGTCCACCCGCACCCTTTCCAGCGACCGCGACCGCAAAATGACCATCGTACTGACCCCGTTTATGTCGTGCAGCGCCAAGCTGCCGATCTACGGCATGATTACCGCCGCTTTCTTCCCGAAACACGGCGCGCTGGTCATGATCTCGCTGTATGTGCTGGGCATCGTTGTGGCGATTCTGTCGGGCTTGCTGCTCAAAAATACCATCTTCCAAGGCAACTCGGTTCCATTCGTCATGGAACTGCCGTCCTACCGCCTGCCGGATGCGAAGAGCGTGCTTCTTCATATGTGGGAAAAAGCAAAGGACTTCCTGCACAAAGCATTCACCATCATCTTTGTGGCTTCGATTTTGATTTGGTTCCTGCAAAGCTTCAACTGGAGATTTGATATGGTCAGCGACAGCGCAGAGAGTATCCTTGCCTCCATCGGCTCCTTCATTGCGCCGATTTTTGTACCGCTCGGCTTTAACGACTGGAGAGCATCCACCGCATTGATTACCGGTTTCACCGCAAAAGAATCGGTTGTCAGCACACTAACCATCCTGACGGGCGCAGCGAGCGACGCGCAGTTAAACGCGCTTCTGCCGCAGATTTTCTCTCCATTGAGCGCATTCAGCTTCCTGACCTTTACGATTTTGTATATGCCATGCGTTGCGGCATTTGCCGCTTCCAAGCGTGAACTTGGCTCGATGAAAGAAGCGATTTTCACCGCGGCATATCAGACAGGCGTTGCGTATCTTGCTGCGCTGATTGTTTATCAGGTCGGCAGCTTGCTGTTCTAGCAGGCTGAGCCTGCACCCGATTCGCGCCAGCTTGAAGCTGGAGACAGTTTCGCGCTTCGGTTTTGAGAAGCAACGGGTTTGCACACACGGCAACGCTTAAGTTAGCACACTCGCTCGTTTGAGCAAAAACAAAAGTTTTTGCTCGAGCTTTTTTCAAAAAGCTCGCGGATTCCAAAGGCAGAGCCTTTGGTCGCTCATCGCAATGAGCGAAATGCCTTTCATTTCAAAATAAATAAAATCGTTCGGGGCACAAAAGCTGTTTCGACGCACCTGTGCGGCAGCACACCGCGTAAGCGGTAAACGGTTGGGACAACGTCCCAACTAAAAATAAAAACAAAAAATCGATAGAGGCAGAGTGCCGTTTCGATGCACCTGTGCGGCAGCACACCGCGTAAGCGGCAGACGACAGAATTTGTCGGTAATAGAGCTAACAAAAAAAGAGTACGTTAAACGTACTCTTTTTTTATTGTTATTTTAAAGTTTTTAAAAAATCATTCAGGGCTTTTTGCTGTTCACAGTTTAACTTTCCCCACAGGATCAGATGTTCTTTTTGTTCTGGTGTTAAAGTGACACAATCATTTTCGTCAGTGAAAAATTGTGATAGGTTCATATGAAACGCAGCACAGATTGCTTCTAACGTGGGTAAAGTTGGAGCAGTGCCTCTGTCAAATATTTTAGTGATTGTTGATTGAGACAAACCGGATTCTTTCGCCAGTCGGTATTCAGACCAGCCGCGTTGTTCCATGAGTTTCTGTATTTTTTCTTGTACTGTCATTGAATACCTCCTCCTATGCTCATGACAGTTTCTCAGAATGATGGCTATCCGACGTAAAATCCAACTCGTGCTTTAAAACGTCGAAAACTTTCCACTGGGAACTTTTCGAGGGGAAGATTCATCTTGCCGTCAGTTCTTGAAAACTTTCAAAAATGCGCCTGACGATAAAGGCATTTCGCTCATTGCGATGAGCGCCCAAAGGGCTTTGCCCTTTGGAAACCCACAACTTTTGAAAAAGTTGACAAAACTTTTGTTTTGCTTTAACGAACAGAATGTTTCATCAAATATTCCTCCACCTCATTGGCGGTGGAAAATGCCATTGCTTCTCGTTCGATTTGCTCGGTCTGCCGCTGTGTCCAGCCAGAAATCCATTTTCTGGTTTGCAGAACGGAGGACACGCTCACGCTGAATTCATCCAACCCAAACGCAAGCAGTAAGGGAATCAGCAGCGGGTCTGCTGCCGCTTCACCGCACATTCCCACTGGGATGCCTTCGCGCTTTGCCGCCTTAATGATGTGGGAAATGCTCCTCAGCACCGCCGGATGGAAGGTGCTGTACAGCCCTTTTATCTTTGCATTGCCGCGGTCAGCCGCCATGGTGTATTGTGTCAGGTCATTGGTACCGATGCTGAAAAAGTCCGCTTCCTTTGCCAGCAAATCTGCAATCAAGGCTGCCGCCGGCGTTTCCATCATCACACCCACCGAGATATCCTCATCATAGGGGATGCCCTGCGCTTTCAGCTCCTGCTTGCACTGTTCCAACAATGCTTTTGCCGCGCGAACCTCCTGCACATCGGTGACCAACGGCAGCATGATTTTCACATTGCCGTTGACTGCGCTCGCCCGTAGCAAAGCGCGCAGCTGCGTTTTAAACACATCCGTCTGCTCCAAACAATAGCGAATGGCGCGCCAACCCAAAAACGGATTCTGTTCCTTTGGCATATTGAGATAGGCAATTTCCTTGTCACCGCCGACATCCAAGGTGCGAATGATGACTTCCTTGCCCTGCATAATGCGTGACACCGCAGTGTATGTCTCAAATTGCTCCTGTTCGGTCGGCGCCGAAGAACGGTTCATAAACAAAAACTCGGTGCGGAACAGCCCAATGCCTTCGGCGCCGTTTTCCAGCGCAGCCTGTGCCTCGGAAACACTGCCGATATTCGCGTACAAGTCATAGCTTCTGCCGTCGGCATCCTGTGTTTGTTTGTCGCGGTAAATGAAAAGCAATTCTTTTTGGCGCCACTGTTCTTGCTGCTGTTTTGTGTATTCACCCAGCGTTTTTTCATCGGGACAGACAAGCACCTCGCCTTTTCCGCCGTCTATGATGGCTGTTTGTCCGTTCTCAATCTGTTCAAACAGATTGGCAACCCCCAACACTGCCGGTATTTCCAGCGCACGCGCTAAAATTGCCGCATGACTGGTCTTGCCGCCGACTTGTGTCACAATGGCGCTGATATTTTCCTTTTTCAGTCCCACCGTCATCGACGGCGTGAGGTCCTTTGCCGCTACAACCGTTCCTTTCGGTGCTAAAGTGAGGTCTATACTCTGTGCATGAAGCAGCAGTTGCAGCATACGGGTGCGCATATCCTGAATATCGGCTGCACGCTGCTGCATCAGTTCGTCGTCAAGGTTCGAGAAAAGTTCGATATACCCCTGACAAATTGTATCCAACGCTGCTTCCGCACAGCTGCCGGCGGCAATCATCTCCTCCATCTGCTCGGTCACTAACGGGTCTTGAAGCATCATGACCTGTCCCATCAAAATCTCCGACTCCTTCTGTCCAATCCGTTCCCGAACATCCTGCGCCATCCTTTCGGTGATTTCACAAAACGCATCCGCCGCCGCTTTTAGCCGCGCGCTTTCCGCTTTTGCACCCTGATATTCCACTGCTGTATAATCCAGATTTTGTTCTTGGATACAGAGGATTTTCCCAATTCCGATCCCTGCCGACGCACCGACTCCATACAGCATTCCGACGCGCCCCTTTCTTTTTTCGACTCGGTGATTATTCTCCCAAGCCCGATTCAATCAGCGCAAGCGCTGCTTTTAGACATTCTTCCTCGTTCTCGCCGTTGCACTTAATCTCAATTTCACTTCCCTGCTTGATACACGCGGACAGCAGATTCATAATGCTTTTTGCGTTGATGACTCTGCCGTTATAGGTAATCGTAACATCACAGCCATATGGTGTGACTTCTCTGATAAAAAGCTGTGCCGGACGCAGGTGCAGTCCCATTGAATTTGTCAGTCTTACTTTTGCAGATACCATAGTCCTTTTTCCTTTCCCTGTTCAATCACTGTTATTCTGTTATCCTTAATTCACAATTCCTTTAGAACCTGCTTTCAAATTCGTCGATGCTGACGGATTTGCCGTTGTTGATTCTGGATTCCTCCGCTGCCAGCGCCATCACATGACTGTGTACCGAAGCATCGATGGAGGTCAGGTTGTGCTCAAAATCTCCGTTTTGCAGAATACCGACGATATTGTCTACAAGTCTGGTATCTCCGCCGGCATGACCAACATGACCGATCAGCTGTTTGGAAACATCAATGTTTTCCTCTTGCTCCTGACCGAAAATCTTCACGCTGATGCAGCCCTTGACCGAATCGCCCTCCAATTCACCCAATGTTCCCATCACGCGGATGGTGCGGCGGGTGTTTTTGGTGAAGGCGGTCATGGTGAAAGACGCGGTCGCGCCGCTTTCAAATTCCATGTTGACAATCTCGTGGTCTACAACATCATTGTCGCAGTGATAAACACAGCGTCCGTATGGACCGGTGCGCAGCGCTTCGTAAATATTCTCCTCGGTCGGGTCAACGCAGAGCGCATTGCATGGCCAGCCGCCGTGATTGTCGCGCACACCGGTTTTCTTGTTGGTGATATAGATTTTTTCTGCGTCATATGGGCAGGTATCTTTGCATTTGCATCCGCCCAGACAATATTCAGCCGCACCCTCCGGCGCTTTGTCCGGTCTGAAGTGGCTGAGCGAGCCGAAAGAAGAAATATGCTCGCAGCGCTCTCCCATCAGCCACTGGAACAGATCCATATCGTGGCAGCTCTTTGCCAAAATCATCGGGCTGGTTTCCTCGGAGTTTCTCCAGTTGCCTCTGACAAAGCTGTGCGCCTGATGGAAGTAACCCACATCCTCATTGGCGGTGATGTTCTGTATCTCTCCGAGTTTTCCGCTGTCCATGATTTCCTTTACAGTCTGATAGAACGGGCTGTAACGCAGGACATGACAGACGGTAACCACTCTGCCCACCTCATGTGCTTTTCTTTGCAGTTTCAGGCAGTCCGCAACATCCGGCGAGATCGGTTTTTCAACCATGACATGATAGCCTCTGTCCAATGCCTCAAGCGCCATTGGGACGTGCTGTCTGTCCTGTGTACAGATGAACATCAAATCCGCAAGCTGCGGCTGTTTGAGCATTTCCTCTGCGCTGTCAAAGCACATTTCCTCGGGCAGATGGAACAATTCTTTGGCGTTGTCCACCTTTTCGCGCACAATATCTGCTACTGCGACGACCTTCATGCTTTCCGGATGCTCGAGTGCATACTGCGAGTAGCACTGTCCACGCAAACCATAGCCTGCCACAGCGATTGTAACGACCTTATTCATTTCTGTTTCCTCCCTCGACAGATGATACATTTTCAGCAAACTGATTTTATGAAAAAGCTTTCCCGCGTTTTTGTTTGATTGTACTCTGACAAGATTATAGCACAAAATCTGCTATTATCAAAGCGTTTTCTTTCACCAGATTGAATCTGGACACAATTCTCTGTTTGAGCTTCAAGAAACTCGGAAGCTTTTTGAAGCTCAAACAGGGGTATGGGGACAACGTCCACATATCTTTATTTACTCTCCCCCATAAAGCTGAGGGCGAGTGCGCTTGGACCGCCATGCGAACCGATGACCGGTCCAATGGGATGGATCATCGCTTTGCTGATGCCAAATTTTTCGCGCACCAGTTCTGCAAGATACTCTGCATCCTCCAAGCAGTCTCCATGGCTGATATAGATTTTCTCGTTTTGCGCTGCAAAGCTGCCGATGTGCTCCTCCATCTTTTCAACGAGCATTTGAATCGCCCGCTTTCTTCCTCTTGCCTTATCCGCTGCCACCAGATTTCCGCTTTCATCGAGCTTTAAAATCGGCTTGATGCCGATGGCTGTACCGATAAATGCCGTTGTTTTGGAAACACGTCCGCCGCGGTAAAGATGCTTGAGGTCGTCCACCGTCGCATAAAGGCAGAAATGCTTTCGGTTTTCCTTCACCCACTGTGCGATTTCCGCTAAGGTTTTGCCCGCCTTTTTCATCTGCACTGCCTTGTCAACCACTAAGCCTTCAGCCAAACTTCCTACCAGTGTGTCGATCACCTCGATGGTACGCTCGGGAAACTCCTCCTTCAATTCCTCCGCCGCGATCTTCGCGCTGTTGAAACTGCCGCTGACCGCCGAGCTCAACGCCAGATGCAGGATATCCTTCCCCTGACGAAGGTAGCTTCGGAATACCCTTTCTGCCTGCTCTGGATTGACCTGCTGTGTTTTTGGCATCGCACCGTCGCGCAGCTTTTGGTAAAATTCTTCCGCAGGCAGGTGCGGTCTTTCTTCCGTTCCGTAGGTGATACCGTCTATTGTACAAGAAAGCGACAAAACACCGATTTCATTTTCCTCAATAAAACTTTCCGGCAAATCTGCTGCATTGTCCGTCGTGATTACAAAGTTGTTCATTTCTATTTCCTCCATCATATATGGTCTGACACCATTTTGTCAGCCACAACAAAATGTACTTTATGTTACATATTACGAAGTTTTGCCGCAGAAAGCAAGAAAAAGATGTAACCTTAGTTACATCTTTTCTGTATTGCACATTTTCAATTTTATAAAACTGGTCATTCTTTCCATAAACAAAATGACCATTCGTTTTTTCTGCTCCAACAAAGCAACAGAAAAAATGTATGTTCTATCTGGTCTCACCCAGAAAAAACAGCGCCAATGTTCCGGGGCCGGAATGTGCGCCGATGGTTGCACCGACATTGTTGATTAAAAATTCATCGTAGCCGAAGCGTTCCTGCACCAGTTTTGCAAGATAATTTGCGTCCTCTACACAGTCGCCGTGGCTGATAAAGATTCTCTGTTTCTGACCGCGATAGCTGCCGATGTTTTCCTCCATTTTGTCAACAAGCGCCTGGATGGATTGTTTTCTTCCACGCACTTTGGAAAGCGGAACCAGTTTGCCCTCTGTATCCACGTGCAGAACCGGTTTAATGCCGATCATCGTGCCAAGCAAAGCGGTTGTTTTGGAGATTCTGCCGCCTCTTTGGAGGTATTTGAGGTCATCAACGGTGAACAGATGGCAAAGATGCTGGATATTTTCCTCTAACCACTGCTCAACTTCGCCAATGGTTTTGCCCTTCTGCTGTAATCTGAGCGCATAATCCACCAGCAAGCCTTGTCCCAAAGAAGCGCAGAGCGAATCAACAACAATGATTTTTCTGTCCGGAAATTCCTCTTTCAAGCTTTCCGCCGCAATGCGCATCGTGTTTGCCGTACCGCTTAAACCGGAAGAAAACGCGATATGCAGCAGATCCTTGCCCTGCGACAGAACCTCACGGAACAGCTGTATGCTTTCTTCAAAGCTTGCCTGTTGTGTTTTGGTCTCTGCACCTGCGCGCATTTTGTCATAAAACACTTTCAGCTCTTCATC
>CAMNVW010000055.1 GCA_946563605.1 uncultured Clostridia bacterium
ATGCGCATAACCATGACCATAACCATGAGCATAACCATGACCATAACCATTAGCATAACCATGAGCATAACCATGACCATAACCATGAGCACGACCATAACCATGACCACGAGCACGCGCATGAGCATAGCCATGACCATGACCATAACCATGAGCACGCGCATAACCATGAGCATAGCCACGAGCACGCACATGACCATGAGCACAGCCACACGCATCATCACAGCGGCATGGCGGATATTTCCCATATCATTGGACACCTGCCTCTTTCCGAGACGGTCAAACAGAATGCAGTGGAAGTTTACGATTTGATTGCACAGGCGGAAAGCCACGCGCACGGTGTTGAGGTGAGCGACATTCATTTTCACGAGGTCGGCACACTGGATGCCGTTGCAGATGTGACGGCGGTCTGCCTGCTGATGGAGATGCTGAAGATTGAAAAGGTTTATGCTTCGCCGGTTCATGTCGGCAGCGGTCATGTGCATTGTGCGCACGGCATTCTGCCGGTTCCAGCTCCTGCAACCGCGTTTATTCTGAAAGAGGTTCCAATTTACGGCGGAAGCGTTCAGGGAGAGCTGTGTACACCGACAGGTGCGGCGCTGCTCAAACATTTTGTTTCCGATTTTGGTCAAATGCCGATGATGAAGGTCGAGAAAATTGGCTACGGCATGGGCAAAAAGGATTTCACCGCTGCAAACTGTGTGCGCGCAATGCTGGGAGAAACGGTTAGCAATGCGGAAAAGATTGTGGAACTCAGCTGCAATGTGGACGATATGACGCCGGAACGAATCGGTTTTGCAATGGAACGTCTGCTGGAGGAAGGTGCGCTGGAAGCGTACACCGTATCGGTTGGAATGAAGAAGTCGCGTCCGGGCACGATGCTCTGTGTGATGTGCAAAGAGGAGGACAAGGACAAGATGCTCCGCCTGATTTTTGAGCACACCACCACACTGGGTATCCGTGAAAACATCAGCAATCGTTATACGCTTGCGCGCAGGCTCGAAAGCATCGACACTGCATTTGGCAGGGTAAGGGTAAAATATTCGCAGGGCTACGGCGTTTCGCGCGAAAAATATGAATATGAGGATCTTGCGAAAATTGCCAGAGAGCAGGGAATCTCCATTGACGAGGTAGTCAAGGCAATCGAAAACAGTAGAAAATAGGGCTTTGAAGAATAGGGAGAAGATTTGATGAATCAGGACACAAGCTGCAAAACGGTGCAGGAATTGACTGCCTTTTTGCAAAGCGAATACAACGCGGCTGCAATCGAACCGATCGATTATTTATTGTACAATGCCCGACAGCAGGTGCTCAACCTGTTTTATCCGCAGCAGATGGAGCGCATGATGGAACAAAGCGGATTTTCGCCGGAAATGGGCGAGGAAGAATCGGCGGCGTTCGACCAACTGACCGAAACCTTCGACAGGGAAACAGCCTGTTCGCAGTATGTTCAATACACCTTCGACACACAGGCGCCGGACGGTGCGCAGGCGCGCTTTTATGTGACAATCGAAGAAAAGACCGGCTTCGTGCTGCCGCAGTTTGAGTGGATACAGGAAGAAATGGAGGAAGTTTCCGAGGAGGACTACCGCTTTTTCAACCGCATCATGCGGGATATCGTCTTGTATCAGGGCGTTTCAGATGAAGATATCCGCACAAACTCACAGCGGTACCAGCGTTACCTGATTTCCATAGAGTTTTGGGACAGCGTTTGTGAATAAGACGGATGAAAGAAAAGACCGGCAACCTGTTTTTCAGGTTGCCGGTCTTTGTGCTGCCGTTATAAAATTTCACGGAGTTTATCCAGAAAGGCTTCTTCGCCCAAGGTGTTTATTTTGAAGAACATTGCCTGACTGCCGCCGGAGGTGATAGCGGAAAGCCGAACAGTACCGTCGGCGGACTGGAACAGCGTCACATTCAAACTGACACGGTTGGAGCCTATGTAGCTGTACCGTTCAAAGACGCGGACGCTGCATCGGGCGTTTGTGCCGCAGAAATCGCTGGCGTCCTCCAGGGAAGCGGACATACTGCCGTTTAAGATTCCACTCTCAATCCGTTTGAGTATTTCGTCAAAATTACCGCTCAATATTTTTTCCAGCTTTGCCATGGCAATCACTCCTTACACGTTAGCAAAAATGGATTCAGAACCTTTTAGATCTGGTGGCTGTCCAGCCATTCCTTGATGTCGTGAACGGTTGTTTTCAAGCTGCCGTCGTCGATTGGACAGAGCAGACCGGAATCGCGGACGATATCAACGAATGTTTTGGTGCCGCCAAGTTTTACAAATGCAAGATATTTTTCCCATGCTTCCTTGTGGTCGTGCATGGAAAGGGTCCAGAACTGCAGGGAGATCATCTGTGCAAGGCTGTAATCAATGTAGTAGAATGGAGACTCAAAGATGTGCAGCTGTCTCTGCCAGGTTGCACCGCGGTTGTAGAAGTTGACATCGCTGTTGTCGATGTGTGGACGGTACAGCTTCTCCAGACGGTTCCATTCTTCGTTTCTCTGAGCAGGTGTCCATTCTGGATGGCTGTAAACGCTTTCCTGGAAGTGGTCTACCTGACAGCCGTATGGGATGAAGGTCATTGCACTTTCTGCATGGAACAGTTCGTATTTGTCGGTGTCCTCTTTAAAGAACAGGTGATGCCAAGGTGCGGTCAAAAATTCCATCGACATGGAATGGCTTTCGCAAACTTCCATGGTTGGGGAATGAAGGTCGAAATGTTCGATGTATTTATCTGCCATGTAATCTGCAAAGGCGTGTCCGGCTTCATGGGTCAGAACGTCAACGTCGCCGGCAGTGCCGTTCCAGTTTGCGAAGATAAATGGAACGTGGTACAGCGGCAGATTTGCACAGTAACCACCCATTGCCTTGCCGTCTTTGGAAAGAACGTCAAACAGGTCATGGTCAAACATCATTTTGATGAAGTCGGCGGTTTGCGGAGACATCTCGGTGTACATCTGGCGACCTGCTTCCATCAATTCGTCCGGTGTGCCATGCGGCAGAGGGTTGCCGTCCGCAAAGAAGTAGGTGTTGTCATAGATATGGAGATGGTCAACACCGATGCGTTCTGCCTGTCTGCGTTTGATTTCATTGTTGACAGGAACGATATCTTCTACGACCTGACGGCGGAAGTTTGCAATATCCTGCGGCTGGTAGCAGTTGCGGGTACGAAGCAGGAAAGCCATCTCAACGTAGTTGGAAAGTCCCAGCTTGTGTGCCTGTTCGGTGCGGTTTTTAACCAGCTTGTCGTAGATGTCCTCAATCTCGCTCTGGTGCTCATCGAAGAAGCCGCCGTAAGCCTGCGCAGCAGCTTTGCGGACTGCTCTGTCAGAATCCTGCTGATAAGGAGCCAGCTGAGCAAGGTTGCAGGTTTTGCCGTCAAATTCGATCTGTGCGCTTGCACACAGTTTCTGGTACTGCTGTACCAGCTGGCTTTCCTCCTGAATCAGAGGGATCAGCTCGGAAGAAAAGCCCTTGAGGGAGATTTCGATGTTTTTAAACATCAAAGAGCCGTACACCTGCTCAAGTTCCTTGCGGAAAGGAGAAGCAACCAAAGCCTTGTCAAATTCCTGCAGTTTGTCGCCTAAAACAGGGGACATCTGTTCATTGTACTCCTGTTCTGCGCTGTAGAATTCGTCCTTGGTGTTGATGGTGTAACGAATCGCACAGATATTCATGGCGGTGTAGAGGTCGATGCGCAGCTTTTCCATCTTTTTCATAATAGCAAGCTGTTCGTCCGCACTTTTTGTATTGCGGAACTGTTCGGTAAAGTTGGAGATTTCCTCCATCACCTGCTGATAATCAGGGCGTTTGTAAGGAAATTCGGAAAATTTCATGTCATTCACTCCGTTTCAAAAAAATGTAAAGAAATCCTTCCGGCGTTATTTTATCACGAATAAGGCTGCTTTTCAAGCTAGGGGGGAACGAACAGGTTTCTCAAAAGCGCGGATATTCTTTGACAAGGTCTATAAAAATGTTGTATGATATCCTCAGCGACCCTTTGGGGGATTTTATAATGGAGGGGAAAATATGAGTAAAGAGATGATTGCAAAAAATATGCGCGCAAAAAAAACGGGCGGATTCGATAAGAGCCTGATTGCGGTGATCATGCCGCTCGCATGGCCGACGATCTTGCAGGAAGCTTTGCAGACAGTTGTGCAGTTTATCGACTCCGCGATGGTTGGCAGGATCAGCGCAAACGCATCAGCCGCAGTCGGACTGACGCAGACGGTGACATGGCTGCTGAGCGGCTTGCTGTGCGCGGCGTCGATTGGTTTTCTGGCGGTGATTTCCAGAGCCATCGGTGCGGAGGACATGAACAGGGCGCAAAAGGCGGCTGGGCAGTCGGTGCTGGTGACGATTGTGATGGGTGTGATAATCGGGCTTATCGGCATGGGCTTGAGCTTTGTACTGCCGACATGGCTTGGTGGTGCGCCGGAAATCCGCAAGGACGCCACAACCTACTTTTTGATTATCAATATTCCGATGCTGTTCCGTTCGGCGATTATTTTATTTGGCGCGGTGCTGCGCGCGACCGGAGATATGCGCAACCCGATGCTGGTCAATGCTTTGATGAACGGCATCAATGTGTTGTTCAACTTCTTCCTCATCTATCCAACGAGGGAAGTGACGGCTTTCGGACACAGCTTTACACTGTTCGGTGCAGGAATGGGAGTAGCCGGTGCGGCAACCGCGACAGCGATTTCCTATGTCATCGGCGGCGTGCTGATGACGATTCTGCTGATGAAGAGCGACCGCGGCGTTGCGCCGAAGCTCGAAAATCTGAAGCCGGACAAGGAGATCCTTCAGAAATGCCTGCAAATCAGCCTGCCGAACGCAGGAGAGAGAACCGTTGTCTGTCTGGGCAGCACAGTGTTCACCGCAATGGTTGCAAGTCTTGGAACCGTTTCGCTGGCGGCGCACTCGATTGCGATTACCGCAGAAAGCGCGTTCTATGTCCCGGGATATGGCTTTCAGGCGGCGGCGACCACCCTCGCAGGCATGACCTTGGGGGAAGGCGATGAGAACAAGCTGGACAGAATGAGCAATACGCTGATGAAGATTACCGTTTTCTGTATGTTTGTAACAGGGCTGCTGCTGTTTATCTTCCCGAACGCTCTGATGACGCTGTTTACAAAAGACCCGCAGGTTATCGCGCAGGGTGCGGCTGTTTTGCGAATCGTTTCGGTCAGCGAACCATTCTTTGCAGTCACACTGTCCTTGGAAGGCATCTTTAACGGCGTGGGAGATACCACAGTACCGTTTGTCATCTCTTTGTGCAGTATGTGGGGCATCAGGATTTTGTTCACGTTTATCTGTGTAAAGATGCTGGGAATGGGACTGTCGGCAGTATGGATGTGCATGATTGCCGATGTCATTACCCGTTCGATGTGTATGTATACAAGATACCGCAGCGGTAAATGGAAAAAAGAACTGTCCATGGACAGCACCGTACAGGCGTGAGTTTACCGACAAAGGAAAGAAAGGTGACAACGATGAGAACCATTATTTGGTTTCTTTATTTCTGGCTGTATCTGATTTTTGTTCTGCCGGAATACTGGAGAGTAAAACGACTGGAAAAAAGCGGGGATACCCTCAAATATGATGAAGCTGTCCGCAGGGACGTTCACAAATGGGCGAGCCACCTGTTAAAATTAGCCGGTGCAAAGATACACACCGAAGGAAAGGAAAATATTCCGAACGGTCCGGTCGTTTTTGTGGCGAACCATCAGGGCGATTTTGTTATTACGTTGATGCGCACACAGATGGATAAACCGAATCCGCTGATTGCGAAAAAAGAAATTCAGAAAATTCCGATGATTCGCTCCTGGATGACCCGACTGCGCTGCATCTTCATGGACAGAGAGAACGCAAGACAATCCATGGACAGCTTAAAACAGGCGCAGGAACTGCTGAAGCAGGGGTATTCGGTGGTTGTCTTTCCAGAGGGAACCAGAAACAACGGTGGCGAACTGGGTGAATTTAAGGCAGGCGCCATCCGTATCGCGACCAGAACCGGCGTGCCGATTGTGCCGGTGTGCATCGAGGGCAGCCATCGTCTGATGGGAAAGGGAAGCTTGTGGATTCATCCGGCGCAGGTGAGCATAAAAATTCTGCCGCCGGTGCAGACAGAAGAACTTTCCAAAGAACAGATCAGGGCTTTGCCGGAGCAGCTGCGCCAGATGGTAACGGAAGAACTCGAACAGCTCAAGGCATAACGCTTTTCATAAAACAAGGAGGAAAACAACATGAAATGGATGATCGCGTCGGACTTGCATGGTTCTGCATATTGGTGCGAAAAAATGGTGGAGCGATACCGCGAAGAGGGAGCACAGAAGCTGCTTTTGCTGGGGGATATCCTCTATCATGGTCCCAGAAATGACCTGCCGAAAGAATATGCGCCGAAAAAAGTGATTGAAATGCTCAACAATATGAAGGAAGAACTGCTGTGCATCCGCGGCAACTGTGACTGCGAAGTGGATCAGATGGTGCTGCAATTCCCGATTTTGGCGGATTACGCGGCGTTCTGGCTGGATGGCTGTATGGTTTGGGCAACCCACGGTCACGTTTTCAACATGGAGAACCACCCGCCGTTTAAAAAAGGAGACATTCTTCTGCACGGTCACACCCATATTCCGGCGGCACAGTGCTTTGGCAACGGGTATTATTACATCAACCCGGGCTCTCTTTCGATTCCAAAAGCAGGAAGCCAAAACAGCTACATGATTTTGGAAAACAAAACCTTTACCCTCAAAAGTGCAGAGAACGGCTCGGTAATCAGCTCCTTCACGGTTGAATAAACAAAATCAGGATACAAAAAGACGCGCTGAAAACTCAGCGCGTCTTTTTTAGAAAAAAGGAGTGATAATTCAAATTACTTTTTGATCAGTTCGCCTACGGAAGCAGGTGTGCAGCCAGCAGCGTTGGACTCATCGGTGTCAACGTGCATGGTAGCATCGCAGCCTTCGCCGATTCTTACTTCAACATCGTCGAAGATGAGGCTTCTGTCAGCAGAAGAGATTTTTACCATGATAACTTCGCCGTTTGCAACGTTTGCTTTTTCAGCTTCAGCAGCGCTGATGTGCAGGTGACGTTTTGCAACGATAACGCCTTCGTTCAGTTCAACTTCGCCAGCAGGGCCAACCAGTTTGCATGGAGCAGAACCAGCAAGGTCGCCGGAAAGTCTTACAGGAGCTTTCAAACCAAGGCTTCTAGCATCGGTTGCGGAAACTTCAACCTGGGATTTGGAGCGGAATGGACCAAGGATGCTCATTGTTGTCTGGGATTTAGGACCAACAACAGTGATTTTTTCGTTGGAAGCAAACTGACCTTTGATGGACAGTTCTTTTTTTACAGTCAGCTGAGCGTCAGCGCCAAACAGGGTAGCGAAATCCTCAGCGGTCAGATGTACGTGTCTTGCAGAAGTTTCTACTGGAAAAGTATAACTCATTTTTAATTCCTCCTAAAAATCTTTCGATTCTGCTCATAGCGTGAAATACATCACAGATATATATTATGATAGTATGAAATGGTGATTTTTGCAAGTATTGTTAATAAATTGACAGCTTCATTCCGATTAAAGTTCTGTACCGTCATAGGTATGCTCACAAATCTCTCTTATCTTTCTCTGCAAGGCAAGCATATCTTCAAACGCATCCGGCTTATTATGCGGATTTCTCAGCAGCGCCGCCGGATGATATGTCCCCATCATCCATACGCCGTCTTTTTCAAACCACTGTCCATGCTGTTTGGTCACCTTGAAGTTTTTATCAATCATCGCGCACGCAGCAACTCTGCCCAGACAAACGATAATTTTGGGGCGAATCATCTCCATCTGCCGCGCAAGATAACCCACACAGCTTGCGACCTCCTCCGGTTTCGGGTCGCGGTTTTGCGGCGGACGGCATTTTACCATATTCGTAATATAAATGTTTTTCTTCCTCGACAAATCAACCGCCGCCAAATATTTATCCAGCAGCGCACCGCCTCTGCCGACAAACGGCTCTCCCTGCAAGTCCTCGTTTTCACCGGGACCTTCGCCGATAAAAACGACCTCCGCATTCTGGATGCCTACCCCAAACACAACATGATTCCTTGTTTGCGACAACGGACATTTGCGGCAATTTAAACATTCTTCTCTCAGCTGTTCATATGTCTGTTCCATCCAAAATCCTCCTTTCCTTTTCTGTATTGCTATTATAGCATATCCTCCCGCTTTGAACAAAAGTTTTGTCAGCCTTTTTGCGGGGTTCCCACACACCTCCGAGTTTCGGGCTTACGCAGCCCGAGCCACTTGTTTCGGTTTCAGCAAAACGGTAAGACTATCTGGGGGTTGCGACTCCCAGACCAAGTCGCACTTTTGTTTTTGTGTAGCAACAGGCTCTGTGTTGTGCGACCTTGAGAATGGAACTGCGTTCCATTCTCCCTAGTTTCTACAAACTTATTTCG
>CAMNVW010000056.1 GCA_946563605.1 uncultured Clostridia bacterium
GGGCGCTCCGTTCTCTTTGTCGGCCCTCTGCTAAGAGCGCACTTACTCACCACCGGCAGGCGGGTGGTGGTATGGCCTGCGGCCATCGTGCGCCCTCCGGGGGAACGGGGCCAGGACAGCTCCGCCATCAGCTTTCCCCTGCCAGTATATACAGCAGACGCCAACGGCGGCTTGTGCATCGGACGCAGCCGCGCCGATCACCGGGGGCTTGGGGGGCTTCGGCCGCCAACAAGCGGCACAGGGTATATACCTGTGCATTGCTTGCCACTACTACCAGTGCCTATAAATGAGGGTTGAAAGTTGCCAGTATTGGTGGTATGCTTGACTCATGACAAATCGATAAATCGGTAGTTGACAAAGGAGTTGAGCTGATATGAAAAAGAAAATCATCATATTGCTGTCTGTTGTGATAATTCTTTTGATTGGCATTGTTGTATGGTTTAATATTCCACTCGACTTGATGGACTTAGACCCTAATGAGGTCATGGAAATAGTTGTTTTCAATGGCAATAGCGGAAACGCAACACATATTACCGACAAAGAGCAGATTCAGCATATTGTCGAAAATTTGAATGGCGTCGAAGTAAAGCGGTCAAAGCCATCTTTGGGATATACGGGATATAGTTTCAAAGTTACTATTTATTTGTCTGATGGCAACGAGGCAGGCGATTGGAATAATTTTATTATCAACTCAGATGATACAATTAGAAAAGATCCATTTTTCTATTCTGTTACAAATGGAAATATTGATTACAGCTATATTGAAGGTATCGTAGAATAACAAAAATTCCAGTTTATAGGGGATTTCATCTTTTGGGTGAAATCCCCCTTGACAAATGTTCTCTTGATAACAGCTGTTTGTAAAAAAAGTATAGATTATTTTATGAGAGCGTTTGGTATCCCCATTTTTCCCGTAACAAATACCGTTGCCGGTTTACCGGCGACGGTATTATTTTTTTAAGATAACTGCGGTCACTTTTTAAAAAGATATTTATGGATGAAAAAACCCTCCCGTACCGATTGGTACGGGAGGGTCGTATTCTATCTTCAGCCAAAAGCCGATTAGCAGAATTTAGCTGGGTTGACTTTTACGCCAGGACCCATTGTTGTAGCCAGAACGCAGGATTTAACGTACTGACCTTTTGCTGCTGCTGGTTTTGCTTTTACGATAGCACCCATCAGAGTTTCAAAGTTTTCCTGGAGCTTTTCAGCGCCGAAGGAAGCTTTGCCGATTGGGCAGTGGATGATGTTTGTTTTGTCCAGACGGTATTCGATCTTACCAGCTTTTGCTTCCTGAACAGCTTTTACAACGTCAGGAGTTACAGTGCCGGCTTTTGGAGATGGCATCAAGCCTCTTGGACCGAGAACCTTACCGAGACGGCCAACAACACCCATCATGTCAGGGCTAGCGATAACAACGTCGAAATCCATCCAGCCGCCCTGAACCTTCTGCATATATTCTTCAGCGCCTGCATAGTCAGCGCCAGCTGCCAGAGCTGCGTCAACTTTGTCGCCTTTGCAGAATACCAGTACGCGAACGGTTTTACCGGTACCGTTTGGCAGTACAACTGCACCACGAACCTGCTGTTCAGCGTGACGGGAGTCAACGCCCAGTCTTACGTGGATCTCTACGGTTTCATCAAATTTAGCTTTTGCAGTTTTCAGACAGTTTTCAATAGCTTCGTTGGTATCGTACAGAGCAGCAGTATCAACCAGTTTGGTGCTGTCCTGATATTTCTTTCCATGTTTCATTTTAAATTACTCCTCCCTTAAACTGAGTGGTAAATGCGGAAATTTCCTCCCACCCGGGGAGAATTAGTCAACTACCTCGACACCCATTGCGCGAGCAGAACCAGCGATCATGCTCATAGCAGATTCGAGGTTTGCAGCATTGAGGTCAGGCATTTTCATTTCAGCGATTTTCTGCACCTGTGCTTTTGTAATTTTTGCAACTTTAGTTTTGTTTGGAACACCGGAACCGGATTCGATCTTGCACTCTTTTTTGATGAGTACAGCAGCCGGAGGGGTCTTGGTAACAAATGTGAAGGATCTGTCAGCGTATACGGTGATAACAACTGGGATAACCAGACCTACGTCATTTTTTGTTCTCTCATTGAATTCTTTTGTGAATGCCATGATGTTTACACCATGCTGACCGAGAGCTGGGCCAACCGGTGGCGCCGGAGTCGCTTTGCCTGCAGGAATCTGCAGTTTAATGTAGCCGGTAACTTTCTGAGCCATTAGTAAATGCACCTCCATAAAATGTGGTCAGTCGGGACAACATACAGATTTTTGTCCCTCCCACTGTGCTGTTTTTACCCATTGCAAAAACAGCAGAAAACCCTTTCGGGCACGACTTAAAACGGGTTAGGGTTTTAAGTCACCTCATCAAGACGATATTTATTCTATTGTCTCTACCTGATCCAGTTCAAGCTCTACGGGTGTCTCTCTTCCAAACATGGAAACGACGACCTTGACCATGTTGCGGTCGGTGTCCAGTTCTTCAACCACACCGATGAAACCGTCAAGATAACCGTCGGTGATCTTAACAGAGTCGCCAACCTCGAAGTTGACTTCCACCTGTTTTTTCTCCACACCAAGAGCAGCTACTTCCTCGTCGGACAGCGGAACCGGTTTGGAACCAGGGCCGACAAAGCCAGTTACTCCACGAATGTTGCGGACAACATACCAGGAATCATCTGTCATGATCATATTGACAAGCACGTAGCCTGGGAAAATTTTGCGTTCAACTTCACGCTTTTTGTTGTCTTTGATCTCAACAACCTTTTCGGTAGGAACCATGACGCCGGCGATCAGATCGTGCAGCTTCCGGTTTTCCACCGCGTTTTCGATATCTGTTGCAACCTTGTTCTCATAGCCGGAATAGGTGTGCACCACATACCACTTTGGAGCTTCAGCCATAAGTATAACCTCCGATGGTGTAGATGATAGGGTAAGACTTGATTAGTGGAATAAGCTGACAATCGCATTGAAAATGAAATCAATGACGCCGATGCCAACGGCAGAAACCGCAAGGACAAGCATAACAACGCCGGTATTATTGATAACCGCTTTTTTGCTTGGCCATACGACCTTCTTCATTTCACCCTTCAGGTCTTTGAAAAAGCGTGTGATGCTAGAGGCGATTCGCTTGAAAAAGCCAGGTTTTTTCTGATCAGCCATTTAAACAGCCCGCCTTTCGCCTACTTGGTTTCTTTGTGAAGTGTGTGTTTCCGGCAGAACTTGCAGTATTTGTTCATCTCAAGTCTGTCAGGATCGTTCTTTTTGTTTTTCTTTGTGTTGTAATTACGCTGTTTGCACTCTGTGCAAGCTAAAGTAATTTTAGTCCTCATATCGGCACCTCCTGATAAAACGGATTTTTTTGCCTCCCTCGTAAAGGAAACGCTTGAATCTCCAACCTGACGGGATCAGCTCCTCGTCTGTTGGCGGGTGGATGGTTCATTTTTGGACATAAAAAAAATAACCCTTTTTAGAGGTGCTTTCATGATATCATATTCCCAAAACTACGTCAACGGATTTTTTTGGCATTTGGGCGCGCTTTTTTAAAGTTTATGGATTTTGTCACACTGCAAAGCTTTTTGCGGCTTTTGGCTTGGCGGTTTTGCGGACATTCTGTCAAAGCCTTTGCCGAAGAAGCTCCCGATATCCTATCGGAATGTGCCGCAACCCCAGTGCCTTACACAGAGAGGTGATTTTTTTCAGTTGGCAGGATGTTATATGAGGAAGAAATGCCGGATGGTATTTTTTACAGAAAAAAGGTGAATACGCACAAGGGAAACGGGCAGAGAATATACAAAATGATACCATTCCACCATTGAAACGGCAGGCGCGGTTATGATACAATGATAGGTACTGACTGAGAAAATCATTACATATGAATACAGTGTGTGTTTCGGCGCATTGGCACGAGAAACAGGAAAAAAGGAGTGTCCTTTATGAATGAAAATAAAATCAGGGTGGCAGTGCTGTTCGGCGGCGTTTCCAGCGAGCATGAGATTTCGCTGATGTCCGCAGAATCGGTGCTGTGCAATCTGTCCGACCAATATGAAGTGCTGCGCATCGGCATTACCAAAGACGGCAGATGGGTAGAATATACCGGCAGCAACGAAGAAATTACCAACCAGAAGTGGGAATCCGACACGAGCCTGCGCACCGCAGTCGTTTCTCCTGACCGCTCCCACAAGGGAATTTTGCTGCTGGGCAAGGATGGTTACACCGTTTATCCGGTGGACATCTGTTTCCCTGTTCTGCATGGCAAACATGGCGAGGACGGCACGATTCAGGGACTGTTCCAGCTGGCAGGCATCCCGTTTGTCGGCTGTGACACGATTTCCAGCGCAAACTGCATGGACAAAGAGATGACCCACACCATTCTGGAGGCAAACGGCATCAGGATGGCAAAATGGGTGATCGTTAACGAGCAAAAAATGCAGGACTTTGACGCTTTTGCACAGCAGGCTGAGGAAAAGCTTGGCTATCCAATGTTTATAAAACCGGCGAACGCAGGTTCTTCGGTCGGCGTCGGCAAAGCAAAGAACCGCGAGGAACTCAAATCCGCCTGTGAAACGGCATTGAAAGAGGACTACAAAGCGGTTGTGGAAGAATGTATCGAGATGCAGGAAGTCGAGACCGCTGTTTTGGGCAACGAAAACGCAAGAGCAGCAGGCGTCATCGGAGAGCTGGTTCCGGTAGTGGAGTTTTACACCTACGAGGCAAAATACATCGACGGCACCACCGAGCTGCACATCCCGGGCAGGGTTTCCGAGGAGATCTCGCTGAAACTGCGCCAGACAGCTGAAAAGGCATTCAAGGCAATCGGCTGCGAAGGGTTTGCACGCATCGACTTTTTTGTCCGCAAGAGCGACTCGGAGGTTATCCTCAACGAGATCAACACCATCCCGGGCTTTACTTCGATCAGTATGTATCCAAAGCTGTGGGATTACTGCGGCATGAGTTACAGCAAGCTGCTTGACAATCTGATTCAGCTGGGATTAGAACGAAAATAAATGAGGAAGGCGGCGAACAAGGATGGACAATCGTGCAATCGGCGTATTTGATTCGGGATTGGGAGGACTGACGGCGGTCAAGGAGCTGCACAACATCCTGCCAAACGAAGATATTATCTATCTGGGAGATACGGGAAGGGTTCCATATGGTTCCCGCAGCCGCGAAACAATCATCAAATATGCAAAGCAAGACATTGATTTTCTGCTCGGAAAGGATATTAAAATGGTGGTTGCCGCCTGCGGAACGGTCAGCAGTACCCTGCCAAAGGAAATTTCCGGCAAACTGCCCATCCCTTATGTGGATATCGTGCAGCCGGCGGCACAGGAAGCCTGTGCAATGAGTGCAGGCGGAAAAATCGGCGTGGTGGGAACCAATGCGACGTTAAAAAGCAACGCATTCGGCAAAGCCATGCGCTCGATCCGCAGTGATATTCATGTGTACGGAAACCCTTGTCCGCTTCTGGTGCATCTGGTGGAAAACGGCATGATTGAGCCGGACAATCAAATTACCACGCTGGCAGTGCAGATGTATTTGCAGCCGCTTATCAAAGAAAAGATCGACACGTTGATTTTAGGCTGCACCCATTATCCGCTCCTATACGATATTTTTAACCGCCTGCTCGATTACAAGGTCACATTGATCGACTCGGGAGAGTGCGTCGCAAGGTATGTTAGAAGATATTTAATGCAAAACGATCTGCTTGCGGACAGAACGACGCCTGGAACGACCGAGTACAATGTGACCGATGAGACGGACACCTTTGACCGGACTGCCTCTATCTTTTTACAGGAAAAGGTGACAGGAACCGTCAACCGCATTGAGCTTGCATAGAAAAAGTTTTTTATTTTAAGGAAGTTATGAATGGAAACAACGAAGGATATGAAAAAAGACGTCCTGATCACCATTCAGGGCACACAGCGTGTCGGCAAAGACAAGGACAGCATCGAAATGATGACGACCGGACGGTTCTACCGCAAAAATAATCTGTATTATATCAGCTACGAGGAAACCGAAGCGACCGGTTATGACGGCTGCCGCACCACGCTGAAGATCGGTCCGCACAACAAGGTAACCATGACCCGTTTTGGACCGTCCCGTTCCCAGCTGATTGTGGAACAGGGAGTGCGCCATCAGTGCCAGTACGACACCGGCTACGGCGCTATGACCATCGGCGTGATGGGAAATCAGTTTGAAAGCACCCTCAATGACCGCGGCGGCAAATTGTTCTTTGGCTACACCTTGGATATTGAAGCGACAGTCGCGACCGAAAATACGATTGAAATCACCGTAAAAGAGATTTTGTCAAAATAAATCGGTTTAAAGGAAAAAGAAAACCGGCGCCTTTATGCACAGCGGATGCCGGATTATGAAGAAAGGAATGTTTAAAATATGGATATTCAAAATTTGAATATGAACTTTGTGCAGGATGCAATGGCGGAAGTACAGACCCTGCTGAAAAACGCATTCTCCAAAGCAATGCAGGAGGGCAAGCTGCCTGAGGCAGAAATTCCGGCATTTACCGTTGAGATTCCGGCAGAAACTTCCCATGGAGATTTTGCCTCCAACGCGGCGATGGTTTCCGCAAGAACCTTCCGCAATGCGCCGGTGAAGATTGCGAACATCCTCAAAGAGAGCATGGACTTTTCTTCTGCACGTTATATCGAGCGTGTTGAGATTGCAGGTCCTGGATTTATCAACTTCTTTGTAAGCCCTCTGTGGTTTGCAGATGTCGTTTCCGGCGTGCTCAAAGCAAAGGAAGCATACGGACGTTCTGATTACGGCAAGGGCGAAAAGGTCATGATCGAATTTGTATCCGCAAATCCTACCGGTCCAATGCACATGGGCAACGCCCGCGGCGGTGCAATCGGTGACTGTCTGGCGGCTGCAATGGATGCGTGCGGTTACGATGTGACTCGAGAATTTTACATCAACGACGCCGGCAACCAGATCGAGAAATTCGGCTGCTCGCTGGAAGCAAGATATTTGCAGATCTTCAAAGGCGAGGACGCGGTAGAATTTCCAGAGGACGGTTATCACGGAGAGGACATCAAAGAGCGCGCACAGCAGTATGCGGATGAACACGGCGACAGCCTGCTGGAGGTATCCCCCGAGGAAAGACGCAAAGCGCTGATTGATTTTGCACTGCCGAAAAATATTGCAAAGCTCAAAGCAGACCTTGAAAAATACCGCATCGTTTACGACGTATGGTTCCCGGAAAGCACCCTGCATCAGTCGGGAGCGGTCAAAGCGATTGTGGACGATCTGACCGCAAGAAATATGACATACGAAAAAGACGGTGCAGTCTGGTACAAGGCAACCGAATTCGGCGGTGAAAAGGACGAAGTTCTGGTTCGTGCAAACGGAAATCCAACCTACTTTACCGCGGATATCGCTTACCACAAAAACAAATTTGCGGACCGTCATTTTGACCGCGTCATCAACGTATGGGGCGCAGACCATCACGGACACGTTGCAAGACTGAAAGGCGCGATGGATGCAGCAGGCTTGGACGGAAGCAAGCTGGATATCGTACTGATGCAGCTGGTTCGTTTGATGAAGGACGGCGAACCTTACCGCATGAGCAAACGTACCGGCAAGGCAATCACCCTTTCCGACCTGACCGATCTGGTTCCGATCGATGCGGCGCGTTTCTTCTTTAATATGCGCGAGCCAAACTCCACACTGGACTTTGACCTTGATTTGGCGGTAGAGGAATCTTCGCAGAATCCGGTTTACTATGTACAGTACGCACACGCAAGAATCTGCTCCATTCTCAAAAATCTGGAAGCACAGAACATCCATCCAAGAGAATGTTCTGCCGAGGAACTGGAACATCTGAACACCAACGAAGAAAAAGAAATGATCCGTGTACTGGCACAGTGTCCGCAGGAAATCATCAACGCGGCGAAGAACTACGACCCTGCAAGATTGACGCATTATTTGATTGAAGTTGCGACCTTGTTCCACAAGTTCTACAACGCCTGCCGCGTACAGTGCGACGATGAAGTGCTGATGCAGGCAAGAATTTCGCTGTGTCTTGCGGTTCGTATCGTTCTGGCAAACCTGCTGAAGCTGCTCAAGATCACTGCACCGGAGTCCATGTAACCAGATTGAATCTGGAGACTTTACCGCGCTTTGGTTTTGTGAAAAAACAGCTCTCATCACGCGGCAATCGCTCGCGTTAACACACTTGCTCGTTTATAAAGCTACCTTTTTGCGGGGCGTCCCCACACCTTCGAGCATTTATTTTGACCTTCATGAAGGTCAGAAGATTTTTTGTGGGGTTGCGACCCCACGCCCCTTATAGCTGGGGGATGCGTCCCCCAGACCCCCTTAAAATGTGG
>CAMNVW010000057.1 GCA_946563605.1 uncultured Clostridia bacterium
TTATGGAGAAAAAAGTAATTTACATTTTTTCTGGAATGATTTCCAGCCAGTAGCCGTCTGGATCGGAAATGAAATAGATTCCCATTGCTTTGTTTTCGTAACAGATGCAGCCCATTTCTTTGTGTTTTTCATGAGCAGCTTGGAAATCTGTGGTCGAAAACGCAATGTGTATTTCATTGTCACCGAGATCATAAGGATCATGGCGGTCTCTAAGCCAAGTTAATTCCAGTTGGTGTTTAGTGGAGGTATCACCAAGGTAAACTAAGATAAAGCTGCCATCCTCCGCAGTTTTGCGGGAGATCTCGGTCAAACCGAGTGCTTCTTGGTAAAAGGCAATGCTCTCATCGAGGTTTAAAACATTGATGTTATTATGTGCAAATTTAAAGTTCACGGGAATCACCCCTCAATCCATTTCATCAGGATTTATTCTTTCTTTTCTTTTGATACTTTTATTATACGCTCAGTACACAAAAACTTCTTCCTTTTTAGATGAAAGTTCCATTACAATTTAGTAACTTCGTCCAAGACAAAATGATTTCAGTTATTTCATTTGCTGAAATTTTTATCAAATTTTCCTGCTTTTTTTGAAAGAATATCGAGGGATTTGCTCGTTTTATTATTTGCTGGGTAAAAAAAATCATTCTTTGACGGATAAAATAATTCTGTAATGATTTTTTGGCAGGAAAACGAGTTCCAAAAGAAACCTAAGAGATATAGTCCTCGATCCTTTTTACCAGTTCCTCGTAATTGGAAATGGGGATGCCGAGTTGTAACTGTCCGCGGTCATAGGAGGGCAGGGTGGAAAGATAAACGTCGAACACCTTTTCTGGGGTTTCTTTTTCGGGAAGAAAAACTGCCAGTTTCCCCTGATATTCGCGCAGATAGTACTGATAAGAAGGAGAATCTTTTGTGAAAGAAGAAATGGAATCGGAGAAAGGCGAGGGAAGCATGGGAATGTCCCGAACGTTGCTTTCGGTTTGCTCCGTGGGTGCGGTGGGAGCAGGAGAGTCCATATCGGAGAAGGTGAGAAGAAAGGCTGTGATGATGGAAACGGCAGTCAGCGCCGCACAGGTGAGGAGGATGTTTTGTCTCAATGGAGCACCTCTTTCCTTTTTTATAATGTATTTTTGCAGACTGTACCTGCAAACCGGTGAGAGCCCCTTTTTGGCTGGATGAACTTCATCAATCATTTTGTCCAATGCAGGAGAAATTATACATTCGACGAAAAGAAGAAGCAAGCTGTACAATTTTTACGCTTGAAAAAATATTGGCTTGGATAATTTCCTAATTTTTTAAAAGTTTTAAGATTTTTTACTTTTATTATGGTATAATAAAGGGCGAATCAATGATTTTCACAATTATTTACTGTGAGAGGAAACGAATGACTGTAAATCTTATGGCAAACAGGAACAAAATAATCAACAGGAGGAGGAATCTTATTTGTCAGCAACACGTCGAGGACCAGTCAGACGCTTTTTTGGAGCGGTAGGACGTACTCTGGCTGTTTTGATCTTCATTGGTATCATCACCGGATCCATCGTAGCGTCGGTGATGGCACTGTATATCTTCAATTCTTTGGAGGGTGCGCCGATGGTAGACCTTTCCAATGTTGAAGTAAACCTGAACAACACCTCTTATATTTATGTCACCGATCCGGATACCAAGGAGGAAACCATTGTAAAGGAGCTTTACTCCGGTCAGAACCGAGAATGGGTCGACTACGATGAGATCACACAGACGCTGATTGATGTGACAGTCGCCGCAGAGGATAAGCGTTTTTGGGAGCATCATGGCGTTGACTGGCTCAGAACCGTTCGTTCCACCCTTGGGTTTTTCGGTGGAGCGTCCCGTATACAGGGTGGTTCTACCATCACGCAGCAGGTCATCAAAAATATGACCGGCAATGATGAGGTTACACCGGAACGAAAGGTGCAGGAAATCTTCACCGCGCTCAAGCTGGAAAAGAATTTCAGCAAGGAGCAGATTTTGGAAACTTATCTGAATGTCGCGTTTTTCTCCAATCAGTGCTACGGCATCCAAAGCGCGTCGAAGCTTTATTTCAACAAGGACATCAGCGAACTGAATGTTGCGGAAGCGGCAACGCTGGTTGCTATTACAAACGCGCCGACAAAATATAATCCGCTGCGGGAAAGCACCAACGAAACCTATGGTTGGGGTACTGGTATGGAGGAAAACCAAAAGAGACGGGAATATATTTTTGAGGAAATGCGCAAGCTGGGAACGCTCAGCCAAAGCGAATATGAAAAATGGATGAACTATGAGGTGCAGCTTGCGCCTCGCGCAGAGGTGGAATCGACCTCCGACGGTTTGACCGCGCTGACCGACTGGCACACCGACCAGGTTTTGGAGGATGTCATCACCGATCTGCAGGAGGAATATAACTATACCCGTTCTTATGCGACCAATATGGTTTACAGCGGCGGATACCGTATCTACTCCACTATGGACCCTGATATTCAAAAATCGCTGGAGGATTCCTATGCAAATCCCAATACCTTCCCGAAGCTGAACAACGCGGAATATCCGCAGACGGCGGCAATCGTCATCGCGCCGGACGGCAGCGTCAAGGGAATGATCGGCGGAAATGAAAAGACGTCGAACCGATTGTTTAACCGTGCGACCCAGTCGGAACGTCACCCAGGTTCTACTATGAAACCAATCTCAGCTTATCTGAACGCAATCGAACGAGATTTGGTCACATGGTCCACCACCTTTGTGGATGAACCGCTGACACTGACGGAAAACGGACGAACCTTCACATGGCCGCAAAACTACACTGAAACCTATACCAGACAGCCGATGACGGTGCAGTATGCGGTGCAGCAGTCTATCAACACAGTGCCGGCGCAGATCGTCAATATCCTGACTCCGCAGGTGTGCTATAATACCCTGAAGAATAAGTTCCAGATCAGCACACTGCACGAATTGGACGCGACCAGCCTTTCGTCGATGGCGCTGGGCGGTATGACAACCGGTATGACATTGGAAGAACTGACCGGCTGCTATCAAATTTTTGTTACCGGCGGAAAATATGTAAAACCGTACACCTACACAAGAGTGACCGATATGTCGGGCAACATTGTTCTGGAAAAGGATACCACGCAGGTGCGTGTCGTGTCGGAGGAAACAGCGACTGTGCTCAACCGTCTGCTGCAAACAGTTGCGACGCAGGGTACCGGTGCAAGAGCCAATATCAAAAATGAAACCGGTATTACGACAGCAGGCAAAACTGGTTCCTCCACAGGTACAAAGTATGTCAACGGACAGGAAATCAACATCAACAACCCTGACCTTTGGTTTATCGGCTTTACTCCATATTATATCGGCGGCGTGTGGATGGGTTACGATATTAAAGAAGAAATCCATTACAGCACCTATCCGACCCCGATTTTCTGGAAGAATTTGATGCTGCCGATCCATGAGGGACTGGAAGCAAAGGATTTCGATTATTCAGCAAATGTACAAGCGCTGCAATACTGTGTGGCATCGGGTGATTTGGCAACAGAAAATTGTCCGTCAACGGCGACCGGATGGTATAAGAAAACCTATATCCCATCCTCGTGCATCCTGCACAGAACCGGCGCAAGCACTGCCGAAAAAGAGGACAGCGACAACAAGACAGAAGATACCTCTAAGGATACGGATTCCAGCTCGGATTCGGATTCTTCCAGTACGACAGGAACGAAGCGCAAGGTCATCAAGAAGAAATCGAGCACGACAACAGATGACAGCGCATCTGACAGCACAGATGATCAAACGTTCTGGGATACAGTAAGCGGAATGTTTAACGAAAGAGGTTAAAAGGATAAAAATGGCTTTTCCAACCGTCCAGCCGAACGATTGGAAAAGCCATTTCCTGTATGCGGAAAACAGATGAAACTGAGATGTTTTAATATTTTGAAAAGAGGGATTGTTATTCATTGTATCGTCACAAACGCATGATAGGATAATTTTTGTAGAATTTTGTGTGGGAAACACTGATTTGAAAAGAGTTGATAATGTCGTATTGCTTGCGGCAAAATAAATTGGGAGGATGAAAAATGTATCGAATTTTAGTAGTTGATGACGATGAAAAGACAAGAGCTTTGATTCGAAAATATGCGGAATTTGAAGGCTTTGAGATAGAAGAATCAGCGGATGGAATGGCTGCAATTGAATTGTGCCGCAAGAAAAAGTTCGATTTGATTATGCTGGACATCATGATGCCGGAATTGGATGGCTTTTCGGCTTGTAAAGAAATCCGTAAGTTTTCTCAGGTGCCGGTGATCATGCTGTCAGCCAGAAGGGATGAGTACGACCGGATCCATGGGTTTGAAATTGGCGCAGATGATTATGTCACAAAGCCGTTTTCACCCAAAGAATTGATGATGCGCATACAGGCAGTAATCAGGCGCTGCACCATGTCTGCACCGCCGCATAAGGAAATTCTGGCATTTGATGGCTTGAAAATCGATTTTACCGGCAGGATGGTTTTTGTCAACGACAAAAAAATAAGCCTTTCACCAAAGGAATATGAGCTGCTGTTCTATATGGTTCGCAACAGAGGGATCGCCCTGACCCGAGAAAAGCTGATTAACGATGTGTGGGGCTATGACTTCTTTGGAGATGACAGGACGTTGGACACGCATATTAAATTGCTGAGAAAGTCTTTGGGGGAATATAGCCGATATATTGTTACTCTGAGGGGTGTCGGCTATCGTTTTGAAGCCTGCTGATGCGTTGGAAAACAGGTTGGATTAGAAAACTGCTTTGGCACAGCGCGCCGTGGCAGATTTCATATCCATCATACAAATGGTATCGCAGCTTTTGGGTGGATGGCTGCGGAATATCTGCCTGTAATATCAAGTAAAAACGAAGCACAAAAAAAGACGACAATTTTCTTTTGAAAATTGTCGTCTTTTTGGCGGAGAAGGAGGGACTCGAACCCTCGCGCCAGTTTTAGACCGGCCTACGCCCTTAGCAGGGGCGCCTCGTCACCAACTTGAGTACTTCTCCAGATTGGTAAGCGGATTACGCTTTATTCTATTTTGAAGAGCCTCTCAACCGCTCAAAATGATTTTGGCGGAGAGGGTGGGATTCGAACCCACGGCTCTTGCGAGTCACTAGTTTTCAAGACTAGCTCCTTAAACCACTCGGACACCTCTCCATCTAGCAACGATTCATATTCTACCATGGGTTTGCAAAAAAGTCAACACCTTTTTTGCGCTTTTTGAAAAAATATTAAAAATAACAGCTCCTTCAATTTTTTTGAAGGAGCTGTTGCTCAGCTAGGAACGGAAACGCAGGATGCGGACTGCGTTGAGCACCGTGAGGATGGAAACACCCACGTCTGCAAAAACAGCCATCCACATATTTGCAATGCCTGCGATGCCGAGCGCGAATACCACCAGCTTGATGATTAAAATAAACCAGATATTGAAATGAACGACCGACAAAGCGCGTCGGCTGATTTTGACGGCGTTTGTCAGTGAGGTCAGCTTTTCGCTCATCAGCACCGCGTCAGCGGCTTCAATGGCGGCGTCGGTTCCAAGCCCCATTGCAATACCAACGTCAGCAGCAGCCAAAACAGGCGCATCGTTGATGCCATCGCCGACGAAAATAACGGTTTTGCCGCTGTTTTTAAGTTCATTTAATTTTGTCAGTTTGTCCTGCGGCAGCAAGTCGGTGTAGATTTGGTCGATGCCGCATTTTTCTTTCACCCTCTGGGCGGACAGCGCGCTGTCGCCGGTCAGCATGATCGTTTGCGAAATACCTGCCTGTTTCCACTGGGAAACTGCCTGTGCGGCTTCCTCACGCGGACGGTCGGATAAAATCACATAGCCCAGAACCTTGTTGTCATACGCGGTGTAGACGTTTGCCTTTGGCAGGGAGGAGATGTCCAAACCATCGTCAGAAAGCAGTCTTGCCGAGCCGCAGAGCAGCTTTTTGCCACGATACAGCATTTGAATACCTTTTCCGGCAATTTCTTTAACATCGGATACATCTTCCTTGGAAGGAGCAGGCAGAGCTTTGAGCACCGCCTGTGCAATCGGATGAGAGCTGTAACTTTCCGCAAGCGCGGTCAATTCCTCGAAAAGAGGTTGATCCGCTTTGTCAAGTGCCTCCGCCTGAGAAACCTCCAGTTCGCCGGTGGTCAGTGTGCCGGTTTTGTCCAACACAATCGTTTCGGCTTTGGACAATGGTTCTAAGAACTTGGTTCCCTTGACCAGCACACCTTGTTTGGAGATAGCTCCGACACCGGAATACAGTCCCAGCGGAACCGAGATTACCAGTGCACAAGGGCAGGAGGCGACTAAGAATACGAGCGAGCGCATGATCCAGTCTTTCAGACCGCCGATGCCGAGCAAAGGCGGCACAAAAGCGACCAGAACGGCGCAGAGAACGACAATAGGGGTATAGATTTTGGCAAATCGGGTGATGAGCTTTTCGGTTTGTCCTTTCTGTGCGGAGGATTCCTCCACAAGGCGGATCATACGGCTTGCGGTGGAATCTTCAAAGGCAGACTGTGCTTGGATTTTGAGAACGCCGGAAAGGTTGACCGAACCGGAAAGAATCGTGTCACCGGCGCGGACGCCGACCGCAATCGCTTCACCGGTCAGCGCGGACTGATCCATTGAGCTTTCACCCTCAATAACCTTGGCATCCACAGGAACGCGGTCGCCTACACGCAGCAGGAGAGAATCTCCTGGACGGATGCGTGCGGAGGAAATTTCCTGCGTGCTGCCGTCCGGCAACAGAAGATTTGCTTTCTGCGGACGGATGTTGACCACCTCGGAAATATCGCGGCGGCTTTTCTGAACCGCTTTGTCTTCCAGCATCTCACCGATGGAATAGAGGACAACCACCATGACCGCCTCAAAAAATTCGCCCAGCGCAAAAGCGGCGACAACCGCAATCGACATCAGCACATTTTCGTCAAGTGAAAGCCTGCGCAGACTGCGAAAACCTTTTTTCAGAAGATCAAATCCCCATGCAAAAATCGTTGCAAGGCTGACCAAAAAACTCACTGCCAGCGGCACTTCCAAAAGTTCACCGCAGACAAAAGCTGCAGCTACCAGCAAAATTTTTCCAATCAATTTGCTTTTTTCGTTTTGAGAGGGTGTATCATCAGTTTCGGAAGCAGCGGACGGGTTTTCAAGCTGGCACATCGCGCATCCGCAGCCGTCGTGGTCGTGTTCGTGCTTTTTGCTGCCGATATCTTTCAGCTGACACATCGCACATCCGCAATCATCATCGCAATCATGCTCGTGGTGGTGTTCACATCCGCAGTCATGCTCATGATGATGCTCGTGGTGGTGTTCACATCCGCAGTCATGCTCATGATGATGCTCGTGGTGGTGCTCGCGGTCATGCTCATGATGATGCTCACATCCACAGTCATGCTCGTGGTGGTGCTCACAACCGCAGTCATGCTCGTGGTGGTGTTCACATCCGCAGTCATGCTCGTGATGATGTTCACAGCCGCAGTCATGCTCATGATGATGCTCGCAGTCATGCTCATGATGATGCTCGCAGTCATGCTCGTGATGATGTTCACATCCGCAGTCATGCTCGTGGTGATGCTCGCAATCATGCTCGTGATGATGTTCACATCCGCAGTCATGCTCGTGGTGATGCTCGCATCCGCAGTCATGCTCGTGGTGGTGCTCGCATCCGCAGTCATCATGGCTGTGCTCATGTTTTTTACTGCCGATGATGCCCTCTAACTGACACATCGCACATCCACAATGTTCCTCTTGTTCATGTTTACCTTGCTGTTTTTCCTGAAATCCTTTTTTCATACAGATTCCTCCTAAAAACAATTACATATGGCGGACGTGTTCCATGCCCTGCGCCAAGATTGTCGCAACGTGGTCGTCGTCCAGTGAGTAGTACACAGATTTTCCTTCGCGGCGGTTTTTGACAAGCCTGCTCGAACGAAGCAGTCTCAGCTGATGTGAAACCGCCGACTGGGAGATGCCAAGCAGATCGCTTAAATCGCAGACGCACATTTCCTGCCCCAACAACGCCGCCAGCAGTTTGAGTCTGGTGGGATCGCCAAAGACCTTGAAAAGTTCCGCAACGGTATCCATTTCCTGCTGGGATGGCATCCGGTTTTTCAGATATTCAAGCTGGTGGTGATGTTTCACCTCGCAGCATTCGGCTGCGTTTTCGTTGGCGTTTTGTTCTATTTGAGAATGAAGTGTATTTGACATGGCTGAATCCCTTTCCACACTGATGTTTTTTGTCGATTATTTGCAATAACACATGAGCAAACATTCATATGTTTGAGGATAGCATACCTTATTTTTATCCAAAAATCAATATC
>CAMNVW010000058.1 GCA_946563605.1 uncultured Clostridia bacterium
GCCTTTATCGTCAGGCGCATTTTTGAAAGTAGCAGAAGTGCTTCGCACATCTGCAAAAACTCTTTTGCAAGAGAAAAAGTTTTCAAAAACTGCCGAACAATACGAATCCACCCTTCAAAAATTATCCGGTGGATGATTTTTGACAGTATATACTTTTTATTTTGAAATGAGGTAAAACAAGCTGCACTGTTGTGCAGCCGCACTTCCGTACGACAGCATCGAAACAGCTTTGTACCCCGCTCGTTTTTATTTTATTGTTTTATTTTCAGTGTTTCGCCTTGCGAAACGGTACTTCCGTACCACTGCATCGAAACAGCTTTGTGCCCCGCTCGTTTTTATTTATTTATATTTATATTATTTTGAGGTATTTCGCACTCTGCGGAGTGCGCCCAAAGGCTTTGCCTTTGGAAACCACGAGCTTTTTGAAAAAAGCTCGACCAAAAACTTTTATTTTTTTACAAGGAAAACCTGCTTTCAATAAATATACACCCCAAACTGTTCCTATGCAAAAAAAGTCCCTCTTTTGATTCCTTGATGAATCAAAAGAGGGGCTTTCCGATCAACTATTCGTGTTCTGTTTGTGTCTTCAATGGATTCGGGGTATTGATGGTCAAAATCTTTGTGATTTTGGAGGTCTGATTTTTCCAGTTATGGCGCACCTTGGAGGAATACTGAATACTGTCGCCAGGATACAGCATATAATGCTGTTCATCCAAATCCAGTGTCAAGATACCTTCCAGCACATAGATAAATTCTTCACCCTCATGTTTGTACATCTCCGGCTCTCCTGCTTCCTCATCCGAAAACGGAAGGAGGTAAGACACACGCGGAAACATATCGAAATTTTCTACATTCTTGCTCAGTGTATATTGAATGATCTGCCGTGTTACCTGTGTAATCGGCATATCGTAACCGTGAACAACAGGATCTATTTCTGATTTCGTATCGCTTTCAAAAAAGTCGGACAGTTCTACCTCCAAGACCTTTGCTACATTTGCAAGCGAATCAATGGCGATCGTCGTCATACCCCGCTCTAATTGAGAAAGAAATCCAATCGACAGACCCGTCTGTTCGGATAACATTTTGAGGGTATATTTCTTTTCTTTCCTGTATTTTTTTATTTTCGCACCAATATCAATATTTTTACTCACTGTTTCCCCTCCATTTTTATAGTTTATAATTTAACTATAAACTTTTCTGAGGAAAAAAGCAATCATTATTTTCAATATATCAAAATAATGTGACAACTTTTTTTCAGTTTGAAAGTCGCACTTTAACTTTTGTCTTGTAATTGGTTTTGCGTTGTGCGACCTTGAGAATGGAACACAGTTCCATTCTCCCGAAGTTCTATATTATTCGATTGCGCTCGTTTGAGTAAAAAACAAAAGTTTTCGACAGCTTGAAAATTGCACTTTAACTTTTGTCTTGTAATTGGTTTTGTGTTGTGCGACCTTGAGGTTCTGACTCGGTTTCAGAAAACCAGTAAGTTATTGGCTTTAATCTATCAGGGTGTGTACCCACTTTTTGCTCTTTAAGCGTATCAGCGCAAAGATCAGCTTGATCCATTCTTCAAAGAATACCAACGCAGCGACAATATGCAGTGGCTGGTGAAGTACCAAAACACCGATAAATGCAAGCGGTACGCCAATCAGCCATACACCGATCAGATCCAACGTCATGCAAAAACGTGTATCGCCGCCCGAACGCAAAATACCGCAGAACAGCACATAAGTAAACATCTTCGGCAGCATATAGACCGCATACACCGTCATCGTTTTTGCAAGCATCAGGTTGGTCTGTGCATCGAAATTGTACAACTGGATCACTCCGCCCTCGGACAAATACAGTCCCAACGACATTACCAGATTGACGACAAAGGTCATTTTCAAAAACACAACCGCATAGTGGTAGGCTTTATCGGTGTTTCGCCTGCCAAGCTCATTGCCGATCATAACCGCGCAGGCGTTGCCGATGCCGAAAAACAGCGACTGGAACAAATCATTGATAGTAGACGCTACCTGAATAACTGCTAGCGCCGATGCGCCCAACATTCCATAAGCGATATAGTAAACCGAGTTGCCGATGCTCCATCCGCCCTCTGAAATAATAACCGGCAGAGAAGTTTTCAGTACGCGCCGAAACATCTCCTGACTGAAGCCGAACAGTTCCTTCGGTTTTCCCGCAAGTGGATGTTCCGAATTTCCATAAACGCAAAGCGTCATCAAAACAAACTCTATGATACGAGCAATCAGCGTTGCCAACGCCGCGCCGCGCACACCCAGCTTTGGCATACCAAGCTTACCAAAAATCAATACATAATTAAGCCCCAGATTGATAAACAAAGCCAAGGTATTGATAATCGTCGGCAGTTTCAGCTGATGAATCGCACGCGAGTTAAAATTGATTGCAAAGGACATTGCTGTGAAGAAATAGGACACCGCTGCGATGCGCAGATATTGGCTGCCCAGCTCAATTACCCTAGTTTCACGGGTAAACAATGTCAAGATCTGCGGTGCAAACAACAACGCCGCCGCTGTAAACAAAAGCGACATCGTTGTCCCCATTAAGACTTCAAGCCCAAAGGTGCGGCGGATATTTTTCACATCCCGCACTCCCCAGTACTGCGATACATAAACTGCCGCACCACTGTAAATGCCGAAGCACAGCGTCGAGAAGATAAAATAAAGACGGTTTGCCGTTCCTACTGCTGCCAGCTCATCGACGCCCAGCTTTCCGATCATAATGGTATCCGCCATATTCAGTCCGATGCTGATAAAGTTTTGAATCACAATCGGGATTGCGATGGTTAAGACGGTCTTATAAAATTGTTTGTCACAGTATTTGCTTTTCATATTTTCCCCTTTCCCACACAAGCTGAGCTTGTACCCATTATCGCGCTATGGTTTGATAAAAATTTGCGTTTCATAACGCGGAAATCGCTCGTGTTAACAAAATAAAAGTTTTCGTCCACCTTTTTCAAAACCGGCTTGAAGCCGGAGACAATTCGCGTTGTCGGTTTAGCACAGATTTGAACGTCACGCTTTCGTTTTTTGCGAAAACCGGCTTTGTGTTGCGCGACCTGAGAATGGAACACAGTCCCATTCTCCTTAGTTTCAAATTCTTTCGGCTTCGCTCGTTCGCGTAAACAAAAAACTTTCATAAGACGATTGCAAGCAGAATCTTTCCCCATTCAAGCCAGAACACTTCCACTCTGACGGAATGAAAGTGTTCTGGCTGTTTCTTATACGTTGAGCACACGGGCGTGTTCTTCTTCCTGGAATTGCTTGGAATAAAGATCATGATAGTAACCGCCCTTTTTCAGCAGTTCTTCATGTTTGCCCTGTTCCACGATTTTTCCGTCCTTTACCACCAAAATTAAATCTGCCTGGCGAATGGTGGAAAGTCTGTGCGCAATCAGGAAGGAGGTTCTTCCCTCCAGCAAGCGCAATGTCGCATTCTGAATCAGCTGTTCTGTCTGCGTGTCGATGGAGCTTGTCGCTTCATCCAGTACAAAAATCGCCGGATCGGCAAGCACGGCTCTGGCAAAGGAAATCAGCTGTTTCTCACCGGTGGAGAGCTTATCGCCGCCTTCGCCAACGTCACTGTCATAACCGTTTTCGAGGTGTTCCACAACGGTATCCGCAGAAACAGCTTTCGCTGCTTCTTTTACCTCTTCGTCGGTCGCATCCAGCCGTCCATAACGAATGTTCTCCATAACTGTGCCCGAAAACAGATGCGGATTTTGCAAAACGTATCCCAGACGGCTGTGCAGCCAGAGCTGGCTTCTTTCGCGGTAATCTTTGCCGTCAATCAAGATCCTGCCGCTGGTAGGTTCAAAGAATCTGCACGCAAGGTTTACGAGTGTGGATTTTCCTGCTCCCGTTTCACCAACAATGGCAACATTCGTTCCTGCCGGAATCTTTAAGCTGAAGTGGCTGAGCACCTCTTCTTCTCCGTCAGGATATTTGAACGAAACGTCGTCAAATTCAATGTCTCCTTTGATTGGCTCCCAGTTTTCTGTTTTTGGTTCGAAGCTGTCGCCGTATTTTGCAATGACTTCAGGACTGTCCACAATATTCGGTTTTTTATCGAGCAGCTCCATGACCCTTTCAATATTCGGCTGAACCGCGATGATGTTCGCAAGAACCCTTGCCATCTGCTGAATCGGCTCAAAAATGGAAACCGCATAGGTTGTAAACGCCGAAAGCGTACCGACAAGCATCGCATTTTCCAGCACGCGGTTGCCGCCGATGACCAGCACAATCGCGGTTGCTGCCGAGCTTGCCAGCATTACCAACGGAATATACACCGCGTTCAGTGCCGCCGCACGAACCGACGCGCTCTGCATTTCTTCGGTCAGCTCCGCAAATTCCTGGGTGTTTCTGTCCTCGATAACCAGCGTTTTGGAGGTTTTCGCGCCCATGATGCCTTCATTGTAGGCTCCCGTAATACGCGAGTTGATTGAACGGACCTTTCTGTTCCAGTGCAGAATCTTTTTCTGGAAATAAGTTGTCAGCACCGCGATGACCGGCACGATAATCATTACCAGCAGCGCCAGCTTCAGGTTGAGCACCGCCATCGAAATAAAGGTAAAGGTAACATAGGACAGCGCCCAAAGGATATCAATAAGGTCCCATGCGGTGATTGCCGCGATTTTATTGGTATCGCTCATCACGCGCGCCAGGATATAGCCCACCGGCGTTACATTGTAATAAGAAAAGGAAAGGGTCTGCAAATGGGTAAAGCACGCTTTTTTCAAATCGCGTCCCATCCGCATTTCCACTTTCATGGCGCTAAGAGTATAGAACACAAAGTTGAGGATCTGTACGACGATCGCCACCAAATACATCGCGATAAACGGCTTAAAGCCGCTTAATGTGTTCTGCTCAATAAAATGGTCTACCGCATATCTCTGAAACAGCGGAAGCGATACATCCACCACCGAAATCATGATATTGGTGAAGATAATCAGCAAAAGCAGACCTCGGTAAGGTTTGGTGAACGGAAACAGCCGTTTCCAGATAGAAAGCTGGAACGACTTATTATTCTGCACAGCATCATCATGATTAGGATTGCCCATCATTTCACCTGCTTTCTGTTGGATGTTCGGCAGAAAACTGTTTGAGCAGCTCTCTGTCGGCATTGTTCATCTGTATCTGATAAATATCCTGATAAATTCCCGGGGTTCGGATCAATTCCTCGTGGACTCCGATTTGAGCGACCTTTCCTTTGTTCAAAACCAGAATCTGATCCGCCTGCATCAAGGTCGTGATGCGGTGCGAAATCAGGATCGTCGTCGCACTGCCCATCTTTTCCTTGAGCGCACGTCGGATCTTCGCATCTGTTTCAGCATCGACCGCCGAAAGCGAGTCGTCAAAAATCATGACCGATGCATTTTGCGTCAGCATTCTTGCGATTGCTACACGCTGCTTCTGTCCGCCGGAAAGGGTTACGCCGCGTTCGCCGACCACGGTTTCATAACCGTTTGCAAAGCTTTCGATTGCTTCGTCAACACACGCTGATCTTGCCGCCCTGCGCACATATTCAAACTGCTTTTCGCGATCTGCTTGTTCGCAGGCGATACCGATATTTTCCCGAATTGTCCGCGAAAATAAAAACGGCTCCTGCAAAACGATGGCAATATTTTTTCTCAGGTGTGCGCGGCTGATTTTGCTGATGTCCACACCGCCGACGGTGATGCGTCCGTTTCCTTCCTTCAAATCGTAGAGGCGGTTGAGCAGGTGCATCAAGGTCGTTTTGCCGCTTCCGGTTCCACCCAAAATGGCGAAGGTGCTTCCTGCCGGAATGGTGAAGGAAACATCGTCCAGCACCGGCTTTTGATTTTCATAGCCAAAGGTAACGTGTTCAAAAACAATATCGCCGTTCATCGGCGGCGTCAGCGCCTCGGGCAAGTCTTGCTCCGGCTCCGACTGAAGAATATAGCTGACACGCTCGATGGAAACACCGGTCTTACTCATTTCTGCCAAAATTTTTCCTAATCCGCGTACCGGCCAGCTCAAGGTCGCATTATAGGAAACAAACGCCAAAAATTCACCAAGCGTAATTTCCCCATGAACTGCGCTGATTGTGCCGACACAGATTACTGTCATCACCTGAAGCGCCATGATAAAATCGCCGGTGCTCCAATAAGCTGTCATCATGTGTCCCAAGCGAATCCACAGCTCGGAAAACGCGGTATTTTTTTTATCAAAGCGTTCGATTTCATAACGTTCCCGTCCAAACGCGCGCACAACGCGCACGCCGGTCAGGTTTTCCTGCACCGCCGAGGACAACTCACCCTCCGCAACGTCCGCTTCCATAAAGCGCTTGGAAATTTTGGAGCTGAAATAATAAGAATAGAACATAATAATCGGCACAAAAACGACCGCTACCAGCGAGATTTTTGCATTCATGCTGAACATGATACCGACTGTTATCAAAATCAAAAAGCTAATGCGGAACACTTCGACCATCTGCGCGCTGATAAAGTTTCGGATCACATCAACATCCGAGGTACATCTTTGAATGATCTCACCCGTTTGATGCTCGGTGTGCCAGGAAAACGGCAGCTTTTGAATATGTCCATACAACTCATCTCGCAGAGATTTGATGGAATTTTCCGACGCTTTCGCTGTGCTTAAACGCGCACATAAGCTGAACACACCCGATAAAATCGCCGTGAGCAGCACCGCTGCCGCCGCATAAATCAAAAAGTGTTTCGGATTCTCCGATGCGATTTGTCCGATGCGCAGCCTTGTGAGCCACGCCGGCATTTTGTCTGTTCCAACCACAGAATCCACCGTCAGGCGAATAATCTGCGGCGTCAGCGAGTTAAACACCGTATTCAGCATCGAACACAAAAGTCCCGCTGCAAACAGCCATAAATTGCCTTTGACAAAGCGAAAGACAACTGCTGCCGCGCTCTTCTTTTTCGTTTGCTTTTCCAAAATAATCACTCTCCTGTTCTTCAAACAAAATCCTCCTAAAGCTTTTTCATACAGCGTCCCTCTTTCCTCCCTTTTTTCTGCCGTATCAAAACGCTTTTTCAAAGGGTATTTCCCGATTTTACCCTTTCCCATCTCTGACCGCAGGGAATATTTTCCATCAAAAATGGAAAACAAAAAACGCACCCCCATTTTCACAGGGATGCGTTTTACTAACATAATTCCGCCAGAATAAAATTACCCTAGCCCAAGACAGCTGTTGTATAAAGTCCAAAAACTAACAACAGCATCCTTGATCTGGAGGCAGCAAAAACATTCCCTGAATATTTCGTTTCTTACTTGTGATGAGATTTATAAGATTCATTTTATTGGTCATGTCGCGAACCTCCTTTTTTTATTATTTATTTTGTTTCCGATTTGAAACCTTTTCCAGTATACTCCATCGTTGTTTGAATGTCAAGAACTATTTTCAAGTTCTTGCTATCGAATCACATTTTTTTGTTTTACAAAATCCAGCCCTTTATGGTTTGCGGATAAAAATAATCTGCGCAGCTGCTTCTTTGTCTGCCGGCGTTTCGATGCGGTACAGTCCCAGCGGCACCTGCATTTCTTTTGCAAACTGAAGGTACGCCGCTTCGTCCTGCCCCTCAAAGCGGATTGCCAGTCCGCAGCTGGTGGAAATCGCGCGCGGAGTTGGCATGATTTTAATGTCAAAAAGCTCCCGCGCTTTCTTTTCCGTCTGCATCGTATCGGTGGTATTATAAAATGACATTGCATAGTAAACCGCATTTTCCATGTTCTCATTCTCCTGACAAAAAGATACTACATTAACACCATTCATTTTGTCACAAAGAGTCTTTATCCGTCAAGTGCGCGCCCGATTGTTTTTGACAATCGAACTCCCTGCCGTGATTGAAAAAATCTATCGCGGCAGGGAGTTTTTCTTTTTTATTGCAGTTTCCAAATGTCCTGATTATATTGCTGAATCGTGCGGTCGGAGGAAAAATAGCCTGCGTTTGCAATGTTTAGGAGCATTTTTCTTCCCCAGCTCAAACGGTCTTCAAAATCCGCGAGCATCCTTTCCTTCACGGCAATATATTCTTTGAGGTCAAGCAGCGTCATGAACCAGTCCTTGCTGACGAGCTCTTTATACAGCCGACACAGCTGCAGCGGGTCACCGATGCGGATGAGCTTTTTATCAAGGATGAAGTCGACCAGCTTTTCAATTTCTTCATCGCTGTCATAAAGCTGTGCCGAATGATACCCTTTTGTCCGATACAGCTCCATCACTTCTTTGCTGGATTTGCCGAAGATATAGATATTTTCTTCTCCCACGAAATCGTGGATCTCGACGTTTGCGCCGTCCATCG
>CAMNVW010000059.1 GCA_946563605.1 uncultured Clostridia bacterium
GCTTCTTGCAGCGTCCATTGCAACGTTACCGCCGCCGACAACTGCTACTGCTTTACCTTTTCTGATTGGTGTATCATACTCATCCAGGTAAGCTTTCATCAGGTTGATTCTGGTCAGGAATTCGTTTGCGGAATATACGCCTACCAGATCTTCGCCTTCGATGCCCATGAACATTGGCAGACCTGCGCCGGAGCCTACAAATACAGCTTCAAAGCCCATGTCGTTCATCAGCTCGTCGATGGACAGAACCTTACCGATAACCATATCGGTCATAACTTTAACGCCCAGTTTTTCCAAGCCCTCTACTTCTTTTTGAACGATTGCTTTTGGAAGTCTAAATTCAGGAATACCGTAAACCAGTACGCCGCCTGCTTTGTGGAATGCTTCGAAGATGGTAACTTCGTAGCCTTTCTTAGCAAGGTCGCCTGCACAGGTCAAACCTGCAGGACCTGCACCGATAACAGCAACTTTATGACCGTTGGAAACCGGTTTTTCGACGTCATGTTTGCCGTTCTTCATATCCCAGTCAGCAGCAAATCTTTCCAGACGACCGATTGCAACCGGTTCGCCTTTGATGCCGCGAACACATTTCGCTTCACACTGTGTTTCCTGTGGGCATACACGACCGCATACTGCCGGCAGAGCGCTTGTCTCTTTGATTGCAGAACAAGCGTCAGCAAATTTACCCTGTGCAATCAGGCTGATGAATTTTGGAATCTGTACGTTTACAGGACAACCGCTTACACATGGCATATGTTTGCAGTTCAGGCAGCGCTGTGCCTCTTCAACAGCCATTTCTTCGGTGTATCCGTAAGAAACTTCTTCAAAGTTTCTAGCTCTTACTTTTGGATCCTGCTCCGGCATAGGGAGCTTTGTCATTGTCATATTAGGCATTGTGAGCACCTCTCAGTCTGCAATGTTCGCTGTCATGTTGTTCCTGCTCTCTGTTTGTGCCGTTACGTTTCATGAGCTCGTCAAAGTTTACCAGATGGCCGTCGAAGTCTGGACCATCAACACAAGCAAACTTGATTTCACCGCCAACATTGACACGGCAGCCGCCGCACATACCTGTACCGTCAATCATGATTGGGTTCAGGGAAACGATTGTCTTGATACCCTTTGGTCTGGTGGTTTCAGCAACGAACTTCATCATGATAACAGGACCAATTGCGATAACTGCATCGTACTCTCTGCCTTCGTCGATGAGCTGCTGCAGTTTGTTGGTAACAAGACCTTTCTCACCGTATGTGCCGTCATCGGTCATAACGTAGAGATTGTCTGCTACTGCGCGCATCTCGTCCTCGATGATAACGATGTCTTTGGAACGGAAGCCAGCGATCATATCAACATGAGCGCCCATTGCATGGAGTGCTTTTGCCTGTGGATATGCGATTGCACAGCCAACGCCGCCGCCGATTACGCAGACATTTTTCAGTCCTTCCAGATGGGTTGGGATTCCCAGAGGACCTACAACGTCCAGAAGGTATTCGCCCTCTTCCATAGCGCCCAACATTTTTGTTGTACGACCAACCATCTGAACAATCAGAGTGATGGTACCTTTTTCACGATCATAATCTGCAACGGTCAGCGGAACACGTTCGCCCTGCTCATCGTTGCGGAAGATAATAAACTGACCCGGAATAACTTTTTTTGCGATAAATGGAGCTTCTACTTCAACAAGAACGACTGCTTCATTTAACAGCTGTTTTTTTACGATTTTATACACTTGCCATCTCACCTCTCGAAAATTTTCGACCTATGCTGACAGAAAGCGTCCTATCTTTTCCCCAAGATATTTGACCCCTTCTGTTCCGCCCTTTTTATGTTGTCCAGAATATCCTCCACAAATAAAGGACATTTCTTTCCCTAGAATAGTTTACCCTTGTGTTCTTAATTTGTCAACAAGTATATTACACAAAGCGTTAAAAAATGCACAAATTCTTTTTTCATATATTTTATAATTAAAGTTTGGGGTCGAGCTTTTTTCAAAAAGCTCGTGGTTTCCAAAGGCAAAGCCTTTGGTCGCTCGTCGCAACGAGCGAAAAACTTTAAATAAAAATAATATAAAAACAAAAAAGTGCGAGGCACAAAAGCAGTTTCGATGCTGCGGTACGGCAGTACCCCAGCGCAAGCTGGCTCGATTTACCTCTGGCAAAATGTTGTACACCTTTTTGTTCTAATATATCTCTACTGAAGGGAAAAAGTTTGTACCGTCCCAAATCATCCACCGGATAATTTTGGAGATAGAGTTTCCTCTTGAAATCAATTCTTGAAAACTTTTTCTCTTGCAAAAGAGTTTTTGCAGATGTGCGAAGCACTTCTGCTACTTTCCAAAATGCGCCTGACGATAAAGTCTTTCGCCCATTTCGATGGGCGACCAAAGGCGCTGCCTTTGGAATCTGCAACTTTTGAAAAAGTTGACAAAACTTTTATTTTGTTTGAACGAGTGAGTGTGTTAACACGAACGATTGCCGTGTGATAAAGCTATCATATCGCGCGAAACCAAAGCGCGAAACTATCTCCGGCTTCAAGCCGGTTTTGAAAAAAGCTCAAGCAAAAACTTTTTTATTTTCGCTCAGATCCTCTCAGAATACTTTTCCCCTTACAGGACAAACTAGATCCGAGGTGATACAAAATGGCTAAACAGGGTATGAAACGCCCCGAACGAACTCACACCCACCCTCGCAATGACACAGCCCCCGTTCCGGAAATTCAGGGGAAAGCCAAGCACGGCAAAGCGTACGCCAACCCGATTATCTCCGGCACCCAGCCTCCAAACCAAAAAGTTTTTCATTCCACCCCCTTTTCTCAAAAACACAAGGTTGAAAAAGCGATCCCCAATATTTATCCTGTCATCGACAACGACCTTGCAAGAGACAATCTCGAAAATGATATTCCTGCCGCTGACTTACAGGATTTATAAACAGAGAATCGTCCCTTTTCGATTGGATGCTCCTAAATATTTCTCCTAAAAAATGTGTTTCTGCTGCAAAAGCGGCAGAAACACATTTTTTTACATAATTTCCATTCGGTAGGTCGCACTGTAAGCGCCGTCCTTGGTGGTTGCCTTGACGGTCGAGAAACCAGATTCAATGCCGGTGAACACGCCCACTTCATCCACGGAGCCGTATATCTTGCCGCGTGTGATGCTCCAAACAATCTCCTGTTGTGTTGCGTTGGATGGGTAGAACACCGCTTCCAGCTGGATGGAGTTATCCGCGTTCACATAATTGCGTGCCGCGCGGATTCGGATGCTTGTGATCGGCACATAACCGTTGCTTGATTCCTGTCCAGAGTTGGTTTCTTCATCGGTCGGCACGCCATTTCCAATCGGTTTTTTTACCGTGGAGCTTGTGCTGCCGCCCTTGACCTTAACGTCAATGCTGCCGCCCTGGTCGCCCGCTACAACGGTGATCTTACAGCTGCCTTCCCCGACTGCTGTGACGACACCGTTTTTATCGATGGTTGCAACATATTTATCACTGGTCGTATATTTCCTCTGTACGGAGTCATCGCCCGAAATACGGATACCCAGTTTCTTTTCATCGCCGACTTCCATACTGAGCTTCTTGTTTTCAGGATCGGTAAAGATAATATATTTTACCTTGCCGTCACCGGTCGGTTTTGCATTTCCAGAGACAACTGTCTCACTGACCGGAGCAGACGGTCTTTCGGTATTGCTTGTCTTGTCCGAATTAGAATTGCTGTTGCTCGAGCTGTTATTGGAGTTGGACGAAGAACTATTGTTTGAACTGGAACCCGAGGAAGAACCGCTGCTTATCGTTGAGCTCGAACTTGAACCCTGCGAAGAGGCTGTTCCATTTTCAGTGGAAGCAGGTCCGTTCGAAGCGTTAAGCGTTGTGCCGGTGCTCTGTGTACCGGTTCTGCCACAATATTCAATACCGGTGTTTTTCAGGTAATTTTCCACCATATCCGCAACCGATTCGCCTACCTTTTCATGGTAGGAGGATTTTTGCATCTTACTGTATTCTGTGTTATTCGTAAGAAAGCCTATCTCGCTTAAAATGCTGACAAACTGTGGATCACGGTTGACGTAGAACACATCATATTTTGCGCCGCGGTCGTTTGTGGAAAGACCCTTTGAGGTCGCCGCCGACATTTTTGCCGCAATCGATTTAGAGAACGGATAGAAGTAATAGCACTCCGAACCGGTTGCGCTCTTGCTTACCTCCGAGGAGTTGCTGTGGATACACAAAAACAGTGACGCGTCAAAGTTTTTCGCCTGAGACAGTCTGCTGTCAAGCGAGGTCGTCTTGTTGTAGGTTTCCAGCAGTTTTACCTCTGCTCCCCTGTCGCGCAGCGCTTGTGTAATTGCCTTTGAAAATTCCCAGTTCACACGTTTTTCCGGCCAATTCGAATCAATATTGTCTGCTACACCCGGGTCACCGCCGCCATGTCCCGGGTCAACAACAATGCGCGCACCCTTGATTCCGGTCGGATTATTGAATCGCAGGACGATATTGCCGTTTTCGTGATAACCTTTATATCCCAAAAAGCCGTTGTTGCTCAACAAATCCAGCTTCAAAGTCGAGCCGTTCCATTGTGCGCTCGAGAAAAGCGGATTCTTGTTGAGCTGCAAATTTCCAGGTGTGCTGACGGTATTCTGGAACTCAAATTCCATACTTCCCGAAACGTAATTAGGCAGGTAGGACACCGGATAATCTGACTTCAGAATGATATAGGTAAATTGATCATTTGCCTTGACAGTCATATCTGTGATGCGGTTTTTCCGAACGGAAACGCCGCTTGTCACCGCCTGCACATCGTCGCAGTAAACGCGTCTGCCCGATTCCAGCTTATAATAATACCGATAACCGCTGCCATCCTTGATGCTGACCTTGTCGCCAACGACATAATCCATTGTGCCATATGGCATCGGGTAGCACTTGGTGTCCGGATAGATGGTATTTTTGCTGACCGGAAAGGTCAGCGCCTGCTCCGATACAACCTGCACCAGCGTGCCGCTGCCGATTGCCTTGCTCTTGGAGGTGGACAGCGACGGCTTTTGATAGCTGAGAAGCGAACGATCGACGCTGCTGGAACCCGAATTTGTATTTGAGCCCGAGTTCGAACCCGAATTGGAACTGGAACCGGTGTTTTGGCTGTTGTTAGAGCCTTGGCTCGAACCGGTGCCTTTATTGGCGGCTTCATAGAAAGGAGAGGACGGGTTGTCCGTTTTAAATTCCACTCTCGCGCCGGTCAAGCTGTTGCGTTCCCCATTCATGGAGGCTATGACCACGATATTTCCCATATCCACAGAGGTAACATACCCTTCGTCAATTTCATACTCCGCCACATATTTGCTGTAACCGGTCATGCCGGAGCGTTTATTGGTTTCGGTCATGGCGAACACATCCCCGTTGAACATCACGGTCAAATCCGCACCCTTGCGTGCAATCGCCGTGATTTCGATGGTATCCCCATCCGCAACGCTTCGGATTCCCACCGGATCCATATCCGCCAAAACATTGCCTGCGGCATATTGGTCGGAAAGTTCACTGAAAACACCTGCCGGCTGTTCTTGCTGTGTTTCTTCCTCCGATACCTCCGCCTGCATGGAATAAAGCGCTGTATCAGTCATCGGCGAATCGGAAGTCTGCACTGTCTCCTTCGGAGTTGGCGCTTCGGCAGAAGCCGACAGATCCGCAGTCCCTTCGGAATCTGTATTCCATACTTCTGTCAAACGGCTGGCTGCATAATTGTCGTTTTGCAGCAGCGCTTTGAGGGAATTAAACACACTTCCCGAAAAGGCTTCTTCGCCGTCTGCAATTTTCCACTGGTCTGCAAGCTCGCTGCTCGCTCCCCAGCCATCCTGCCATGTAGCAGCTTTGGAGGAGGCATGACCCATATAAGCGGACATCTGCGTTTGCGCAAACAACTCATTCCACCAATCGGAAATCTGTTCAAAGGAAACACTGTCGTTATTGATTGCCTGATAGTTTTTTACAACGACAAAATCGCAGATGCCCTGTTCGACCATTGTTTTAGTATCCGCATGGTAATCCTCAAGCGAAGTTTCCACAGAAACTTCCTCAAGCTGCATACCGCCTTCGCGCTGCTGTGCAGTCGCCCAAATCGGTTCCACCGCCAATCCTACCGGCAGACTAGGATTGGCTTGACGAACTGCCTCTACCGCGTTTTCCACAAAAGTCTGGGTCAGCCGGTCCATATACTCATCCAGTGTTTCGTTTCCTGCCGACTGGGTAAATTCATAGTAACTGTAATCCATCTCTGGATTGAGATAGCCGTCAAAAACCAGTCCGTCCAAAGACTGCTTCTGCGCAAGCGTCCCTATCTGTTCCGCGCATTTGTCGAGCGCATCTGGATTCACATTTTCCACATAGCGCATGGTTCCGTTTTGTGCCAGAAGTGAAAGGTCATACACGCCGTACAGCGAAAGCTGTTGTTCATGCGCGCTGTCGTAGAGCATTTTCAGCACATCGAACGAAACCATGGGACTTTGCGAATCCCACAGCGTTCCATATGCGTTATTGAGCGACACAAAGAGGGTATTCAGCCCCAGATCCGCCGCGTCCTGCATCATCGCATCAATTTCTTCCTGAACGGTTTGTTCATACGGTTCAACATTCTGTGCTGCCTGTGCCTGCACCGTTTCCTGCGAAATTGCAAGCTGTGCTTGCTTGATCTCATCGGAAAGCTCCGTCAAAAATTCTCTGCCTGCTGCGATTTGTGCGCCCTTCATTCCATTGGGAAGATCGAGCACCGCCGCAGAGGCTACCTGCAAAGAATCCTCCGCCGATTGTTCCTCCTGCTGCTGTATCTCTATCATCGCCTGCGACACGCGTTCTTCCTTTTGACGCTGCGCGACCGTCTGCCGAAATATCACGACCGCAAAGATGGTAACGACCGTAATCACCGCCATCCATCCAGCCAGTGAATGAACGATCTTTTCTTCTTTCGTATTTTGTCTCACCGCCATGGCCTCCTGTTTACGTCCTGCGTTTTCACCGTTTTCCGCTTTACAAAAGCTCTTTAAGACTGTCCATTTCTTCGGCTACTCTCGATTTTACATTTGACTGCGGATGAAATACGGAATCGTAGCGGAAAAGAGAAAATCCCTGATAATTTTCGGCGTCTCTTGCAGTTTCCACCATCCTTGCAAGCATATCGCTGTTGTTTGCCCATTCCCATACACCGCCGTCGCCTGCATACTTATCCTCTAAACCAATTTTATACGGTGCCAGTCCGACATAGAGCTTTACATCGTTTTTAATCATATCGTTCCATTCTTCCACTGTTTTTTCGTAAGGGCAGGTTTTGTTCTTGAAGCCAAAATAAATCTGTGGGCAGATATAATCAATATAGCCGTCCTTGGTCAGCCATTTTTCAACGTCAATAAACTGATTGTTGTAGTTGTTGTCCATATTTCCCTGCGGACTGATGCCGAAAACAACACCCTCATTTACTTCTTTGATGGCATCATAAACCGAGCTGACCAGCTGGTTTACATTCTCCCTGCGCCATGCGCCCAAGCCCATTGTGCCGCCTGCTTTTTTATACGCCTGATAGGATTTTGCATCAAAGGCGGAATCGGTGGTCGGATAGAAATAATCATCAAAGTGGATGCCGTCCACATCGTAATTTTCCACGATTTCCCGAACGCCGTCCACAATCAGCTTCTGCGCTTTTTTGCTTGCCGGATTGTAGCTGATTGCGCCGTTATATTTGATGGCATCGCCGCTGGTCAGCATTTTATTCACTGGATTCGATTTGCTGATTTCCTGAGAGCCTGCACTGCTGCGCACGCGGTATGGATTGACCCACGCTTCCAGGCGCAGACCTCTGTCATGTGCCTGCTCCACCATAATTTCCAGCGGGTCAAAGCCAGGGTTCTTACCTTCCGTGCCTGCTGCAAGGTAAGACCATGGAAACAGCTCAGACTCATACAGCGCATCTCCAAAGGGGCGCACCTGCGCGATGACGGTATTCAGTCCCAGCGCTTCGATATTGTCAAACGCTTTCCCGATGTTTTCGGTAAATTTCTTCTTGCCGACGCTCTGATCGCCGCTGGTCAGCAGCATTGGCTTCAAATCCAGATAGGACAGCCAGATTGCCTTGACTTCCGACTGCTCTTCTTCCTGCTTTGTCTGAATGGAGGAGAGCACCCGTCTGTTATTCTGTGCCTGCGCCATCACAGGCGTTGTCAAATCACCGATTGCAGATGGATTTTCCATCACATAATCCTGCTGAACATCATAGGAATTGTCTACCACCCACAGCTGCTCGTTGGACGATTCCTCCACCTGTGCTGTCGTTTCCTCTTT
>CAMNVW010000060.1 GCA_946563605.1 uncultured Clostridia bacterium
ACAGCTATCTGCTGCCGTTTTTGGACAGAACAGATATTGCGCCGGAGCATTACCGCAAGCTCGACGATCTGTATCAGCGTCTGGACGAATTTTTTGACATCAACGACGTCGACGCTATTCCAGAAAACAGCGTCATCAGAGAGTTTATCGGCAAAAAAGGCAGTACAGGTAAGTTTTAAACAGATAGAATTTATTTTTGAAAAGAGAAAGGGGCAGTTGATGATGAGTCTTAATTCTTTGTGGGACAAAGCAGTTTCCGTTGCAAATGTAGCAGGCAAAAAAACGGAGGAAATGGTAGAAGTTTCCAAGCTGAAATTACAAGAGGTTTCGGTCAATGCAGAGCTGGAGGACTGTTATCAGAAGATCGGCTCTCTGGTTTACCGCAGCAAAAAATCCGGCGTGAGCAATGAACAGGAGATCGAACAGGTGATTGCTCAGGTGGATGATCTGCTGGTACAGCTGACCGAGCTCCAGATGAAACGGGATGAACTCAAAAAAACAAAGAAGTGCCCAAACTGCGGCGCTTCCTGCACAACGGATTCCCATTTCTGCTCCAGATGCGGAATGGCAGTCGCAACAGAGGTTGTGGTTTCAGAACCAAACATTTCTGAACCAAACGTTTCTGAACCAAACGTTTCTGAACCAAACGTTTCTGAAACCGTTGCTGAGCCAGCTGAAGAAACAACAGCTGAAACAGAAGAAAAGCCTCTGATTGAGGAAACACTGTAAATGAAAAACCAAAAGACCGGCAGCAAACGCTGCCGGTCTTTTGCTGTGCTGGGAATGAATGGAACAGGCAAAGGCGGTCATATACTGTAAGGAAAGCTTTTTAGAAAAGATTTACATAAATTGCCTTGAAAACAGCAGGGATTTTTCGTTAAGGTAGAGAGGAAACAGTGCAGAAAAAGAAAGAGGTGGAACAGTGAAAAAAACAGACCAGAAACAGGGATTTGTGCAGGGCGCGATGATCTTGATGATGGGGACACTGACAGTAAAGGTCATCAGTATGCTGTTTAAAATTCCAATCAGCAATCTGCTGGGCGGAACGGGTTATTCCTATTTTACCAACGCCTACGAGATTTTTAACCTGATTTCCACCATTGCAACGGCAGGGTTTCCGGTAGCGGTTTCAAAGATGGTTTCGGAAAACTGCGTTTTAGGCAACTACCGCGACAATCGGAAAATTTTCCGCATATCAAGAATGTTTTTCCTCATCACAGGCTTTGTCTGTATGGCGGTCATGATTTTGGGGGCTGGCGCCTTTGCGGCGATGATCCCAAATCCCGGCGCAAAGCTGTCCATCATCTGCCTTGCGCCGGCGGTGCTGACCTGCTGCTTGATGTCAACGTACCGAGGTTATTATCAGGGAATGAGGAATATGTATCCGACCTCAATTTCGCAGATTATCGAAGCCGTGACCAAGCTGATTTTCGGTTTGGGATTGAGCTGGTTTGTCCTCGATTGGACGGAGAAGGAATACCTGCGCGCTGGAACGGTGTTGGGGGTGGCTTATGAAACGCTCGAACAGGCGCAGGCGGTGATTGCACAGCTTGCAAGCGCGGCAGCGGTGCAGGGGGTCAGCCTTTCCACGGCGGCAGGGACGCTGTACCTGATGATCCGCTGGCGGAAACATGGCGATGGTGTTGCCAACGAATTGGTGATGCACGCGCCGAAGCCGCAGGGTACAAAAACGCTGCTGAAACAAATCGTGATGATCGGCATACCGGTTTGCATGGGCTCGCTGACCATCAATCTTTCGGGGGTAATCGACCTGATGACGGTCACCGGACGTCTGGCGGATGTCATGCAGGCTGCTCCGCAGGCGCTGCTCTCGGTTTATGGGGAAAATATCCCGCAGTCGGAAATCATCAACAATACGGTGCATAACTACCTCTACGGCGCGTACAGCGGCAAAGCCGGCGTGATTGCAAACCTTGTGCCAGCCTTGACGACCGGCTTTGCGGTCAGCGCGCTGCCGGCTGTGGCAGAGAGCTTTGCAAAAGGAAATTCGCTCAAGACCAGAAACAGCATCAGCATGGTTCTGCGCATCACGACCATCGTCTGTATTCCGGCAGGTTTGGGGCTGAGCGCACTGGCTGTGCCGGTCTGCCAGTTGTTTTTTGGATACAGCAAGGAGGTTGCGATTGGCGCGCCGCTGCTTGCAGTGCTGGGGATTGCGTCCATCTTTATCGCGCTGACCGGCACTATCAACAGCCTTTTGCAGGCGGTGGGAAGGGTGTCTTTGCCAGTCAAGCTGATGCTGATTGGCAGTGCAGTCAAATTTGTGATGAACTACGTTCTGGTCGGGATACCGCAGATCAACATTCAGGCGGCGCCGTATTCGACGCTGGTTTGCTACTTGGTTGTAACGCTGCTCAGTTTGTTTGCGCTTCAGAGCAGCGTTGGAGAACTGGGATTGTTCGCCATCTTCACAAAACCACTTCTTGCCTCGCTGCTGTGCGCTGCGGGTGCGAGAGCGACGCAGAACCTTTTGATGGAATATACCTCTTCACGGTTTGCGGTGCTGATTTCGGTTGCAGTGGGTGCGATTTTGTATCTTTTAGGACTTTTGTTCTTGAAAGCAATCAAAAAAGAGGATATAATGATGATTCCAAAGGGTGAAAAAGTGGCAAAAATACTTGAAAAGTACTCGCTTTTAGGGTAATATATATAAAGCCGCTGAAATGGGAAAAATAAAAAAGCGTCTGATGCTAAGGAGTGTGGTATCGTGGGTGTATCCTATGAACGGAAAGAAAAATATGATATCAACGATCTTTTGGAGATTATGAGGATCCTTCGCGGCGAGGGAGGATGTCCATGGGATCGGGAACAGACCCATGCTTCGATGCGAAAGGATATGATTGAGGAAGCATACGAGGTATGCGAGGCAATCGACCTTGATGACAAGGCTCTGCTCAAAGAAGAACTGGGGGATGTGCTGCTGCAGGTGATTCACCATGCGCGCATTGAACAGGAGCAGGGCAGCTTCGATTTTAACGACGTATGCGACGGAATCTGCAAAAAGCTGATTGTCCGACATCCGCACGTTTTTGCGGATACACAGGTGAGCTCCACCGGCGAGGTGCTGCAAAACTGGGAACAGATCAAGCAGGAAACAAAAGGTCAGACCACTATGGTGCAGACGCTGCAAAGCGTTCCAAAGACCTTTCCGGCGCTGATGCGCGCACAGAAGGTGCAGAAAAGAGCCGCAAAGACCGGCTTTGATTATCCTGACCTGTACTGGGCGATGGGCGATTTGGAGAGCGAACTGGATGAGCTTCAGTGCGCAATCGAGGACGAGGATCCGCAGCAGTGCTTTGAGGAATTGGGGGATGTTTTGTTTTCCGCGGTCAATATGGCGCGCTTTTTGAAGGTGGATGCGGAGGAAAGCCTCAACGCATCGACCGAGAAATTTATCTCCCGTTTTATGAAAGTCGAGCAGCTTGCAAAAGAGCAGGGTATCTCGTTGGAGGAAATTTCCATTCAGGATATGGACAAGCTGTGGAAGCAGGCAAAACGCAAGTAATTAAAAGGTGAGTTCAAGCCAATCCGTGCAGCGCTTTTTGAGAAGCTGCGCGTGGGAAACGCACTCTTTAATTTTTTAGAACAGAATTTATTGTAAAGTTGGAGGATAACAAATATGACGAAAGCAGAATTGATCAATGCTGTTGCACAGAAAACCGAACTTTCCAAAAAAGATAGCGAAAAAGCTGTTGTTGCTGTAATCGAAGCAATTTCCGAAACACTGGCTGCTGGCGAAAAGGTTGCTCTGGTTGGCTTTGGTACATTTGAAGTAAAAGAACGTGCTGCAAGAGAGGGCATCAATCCAAGAACCAAAGAGAAAATCGAAATCCCAGCATCCAAACTGCCTGTATTCAAAGCTGGTAAAGCACTCAAAGAAACAGTTGCAGACTAGTTTGTTTCGGAGTAGCCGGTTCTGACGATTCGGATTCGAATTTCCAAAGATGTACGCACAACAGCTCCGGGGATGCCGGAGCTGTTGTTTTATCATGTCGGGAAAAAGATTCCTTTTGATAAAATGAAAGGATGGAGGAAATACCATGAGATTGGATAAATATTTAAAAACCACAAGGCTCATTAAACGCCGCACCGTTGCAAACGAAGCGTGTGACGGCGGCAGAATCCTGGTCAACGGCAAGGTAGCAAGAGCTTCCTATGCGGTCAAAGAGGGGGATACTATCGAAATCCAGCTGGGCAACCGTCCGCTGAAAGTCGTTGTGCTGTCGATCAACGAATATGCGACCAAGGAAAATGCTGCGCAGATGTACCGTGTAGAGGAATAACAAAAGCTTTCAAAATATCTGAAACATCTTTTTAAAAACAGCAGGAAATTGTAAAATGTGACAATGTTTTTGCAAAATGATTGACAACATTGCCGAAACGCGTTATCATGAAGCCATAAACTGAATCAGCCTTATCAAGAGTGACAGAGGGGACAGGCCCTGTGAAGTCCGGCAACCTGCAAAACGGCGGTTTTGTAAGGTGCCAAATCCTGCGGGTAAGCCGAGAGATGAGGAAGCAATGACTCGATCTTCCTGGTCGGGTCTTTTTTCATGTTGAAAGCGCAGATTTCATGCCGGAAACATGAAACTCATGTTGTCAACATGAGGGAAATTACCTCGAACAAGCTGTGCGCTGTTCGGTTTATAGAAAAAGATAGATTTGCGACAAAAAAGAAAGGAACGATAAGAAATGGCAAAATATTTGTTTACCTCCGAGTCCGTAACAGAAGGACATCCTGATAAAATCTGCGACCAGATTTCCGATGCAGTGCTCGACGCAATCATGGAGCAGGATCCAAACGGCCGCGTTGCCTGTGAGACAACCGTTACCACCGGCATGGTCATGGTAATGGGTGAGATCAGCACCGAATGTTATGTAGATATTCCGAAAATTGCGCGCCAGGTAATCCGTGAGATCGGTTATGACCGCGCAAAATTTGGCTTTGACTGCGATACCTGCGGCATCATTACTTCTATCGACGAGCAGTCCGGCGATATTGCAATGGGCGTTGACAAGGGACTGGAAGCAAAAGAAGTTCAGAGCAATGAGGAAGACAACGGCGCCGGCGACCAGGGCATGATGTTCGGCTATGCCTGCGACGATACACCAGAACTGATGCCAATGCCGATTTCTCTGGCACACAAACTGGCAAAACGTCTGACCGAAGTCCGCAAAAATGGCACCCTGCCATACCTGCGTCCAGACGGCAAAACCCAGGTAACCATTGAGTACGAAAACGATGCGCCGGTTGCTGTTGAAACAGTGGTCATCTCCAACCAGCACGCACCGGAAATTCCAATGGAACAGATTCGTGCAGACATCAAAAAATATGTCATTGATGAAATCATTCCAAAGGAACTGATGAACGAGAACACCAAAATTTATATCAACCCAACAGGTCGTTTTGTTATCGGCGGTCCGCAGGGCGACAGCGGCTTGACCGGCAGAAAGATCATCGTTGACACCTACGGCGGTATGGGTCGTCATGGTGGCGGTGCATTCTCCGGCAAAGACCCGACAAAGGTTGACCGTTCCGCAGCTTATGCAGCAAGATACGTTGCAAAGAACATTGTTGCGGCAAAACTGGCAAAACGCTGTGAGGTTCAGCTCGCTTACGCAATCGGCGTAGCAAAACCGGTTTCCATCAATGTCAATACCTTTGGCACCGGCATCGTTGCAGACGAAGTTCTGGAAAGAGCAATCGAAAAAGTGTTTGACCTGCGTCCAACACAGATCATCAAGACACTGGATCTGCGCCGTCCAATCTACCGTCAGCTGGCGGCATACGGACATATGGGCAGAGAGGACCTCGGTGTAAACTGGGAAAAGACCGACAGAGTAGACGCGCTTCTGGCTGCTGTAAAAGAATAATCAAATGGATTGAAAAACACCTGCCGTACAAAAATGTACGGCAGGTGTTTTTTGTAGGATATGTGAAAAATAAAATCCTATTATTGTAACATTTGGTGCTGGCGATTCACATACGAATGATGTATAATGATAACAAAAGAGGTTGACAGGATTTGAGGAGGTGTCACGATGAAAAAGATAATCGGGATATTGATGGTAATGACATTGATACTGTCGGGGTGTAAGACACAGCCGGTTCCGGCGCAGGATTCTAGCACGCAGGAATCCTCAACGGTGCAGGAGGCTGCAAAAGAGTCGAGCAAGGAAGAGCCGGTAATCGGTCAATCGCAGCCGCTGCCTGATGCCGCAGAGCTGCCGGAGCTTGCAGAGGAATTGGAACAGCTCACCGGACTGCACACGCCGCTCATTGCAGGAATCAGTAATCGAAACTGGGATGATCCGATGGAGATTGAACCGGACGCCTTCGCAGTCTATTACCAGTTTTTCCGCAGCGCTCTGCCGGAGCTGGATTTAAAGAGTAAAGAATATGTCAAGGAGGACACCTATCAGATGCTGGTGCCGCAGGAAGTTCTGGAGGAGGTCGTCCTCAGCCATTTTGATGTTCCGGTGGAACGAATCAGGGAATCGAGCTGGTATGTGCCGCAGGAACAGGCGTATGAACTGTGCGGAATCGGCAGCGCAGGAAGCTGCCAGATCGTTGCAGCAGAACAGCAGGGAAATCAACTGACCATGCAGTATCAAACTTACACCGCCCGAAATCTGCCTCGCAGCCACGGAACGATTACCGCCCAGATGGAGGGGGATTCGTGGAAGTACCGGTCCGTCACCGAACAGAAGTATCCGTCCTTTGTTTTGGAATGTCCCATGTCGATGGGACAGACGATGACAAACGGCAGCTTGGAGATGTATGCAGACCAAGGGACAACGCTCGAAAGTATCGTCCAGTTTTATGAACAAGAGGCATTGCCGCAACTGAAAGCGCAGGGAGAAAGCTGTCAGCCAAAGGGAAATGACAGCTGGGGCTGGAAAGGCAGCGTCGGTGAAAAGCAGCAGCTCGATATAGAGGTTTGTCCAGAGAACGGGCAGTATAAAATCAGCATTTTGCTCGACCCGTTCGAGGGAGAATAAACTGTCTGAAAAATTTCCAAAGCAGGATCCGCTGCAGCACTTTCCTTTTCCCAAAAAAGAAGCTATAATAAAAGGACATTCTATGGATAACTTTGGGAGGGAATGGAACATGGAAATTTTACAGAAAACGATTCAGCAGATTCGGGAAGAATTTGGTCTGGCAGGAGGTATCCTTGTTGCGGTAAAAGAAGGAAAGGTTTTGCTCAAGGAATGCTTTGGCGATGCCGACGCCGAAAAGGGCAGAAAGAATGACAGCAAGACGCTGTTTCAGATTGCGTCCTGCTCCAAGGCGTTTACAACGATGGTGGCAGGTCAGCTTTGTGATGAGGGGAAAATGACATGGGATACGCCGGTCAAACAGCTGATGCCGGAGTTTCGGATGATGGATAAATATGCCGAAGAACACGTTACACCGCGCGATATGGCGTGTCACCGCACCGGACTGTGCAGGCATGACGTTATGCGCACCTTTGTGCGGGAGGACAGAGCGGATCTGGTACGCCGCATCGCCTATTTTCCGCCGGCGTTCGGCTTCCGCGAAAAGTACAGCTATCAAAATCAGATGTATGTTGCGCTGGGCTATCTGTGTGAACGCCTGACCGGCAAAACATGGGAGCAGCTTTTGAAGGAACGCATCGGCGAGCCGCTTGGAATGGATATGTACTTCCGCGGTATCGACACCATTGAGGATAAAAATGCTGCGATGCCGTATGGACAAAAGGACGGAAAAATCTACCGCGTGCCGGAGGTCGTTGGCAAAGCAAGCAATCCCTGCGGCGGCTTGTACACCAATCTTGACAGCTTGGAGCGCTGGATTCGGATGCTTGCAAACGGCGGCGAACTGGACGGCAAACGTCTTATCAGTGAAAAAGGCTTTGCAGAGCTTATCAAGCCGAATATTTGTATTCCGGGGAGATCGGCGCATCCGGCAGAACTGCAAAAATCCTATGCGCTTGCGTGGATCACAGCAGTGTATAAGGGTCATCCCATCGTGTTCCATTCCGGTTCGACCAACGGCTTTAATTCGATGGTCGGTTTCTTCCCGGAGGAAAACGCCGCCTTTGCGTTGTCGGTCAATACGGTGGATACACCGGCGTACAACTGCCTGAAGTATCTGCTGTGCGATTTGCTTCTGGACGATGTGGCAGAGGATTACTCTTTCCTGATTCAGGCGTATAAACGCAGCGTCAACCTCGGTCCAAACTATACGGAGGAAGAGAAAAAGACGATTGTGCTGAGC
>CAMNVW010000061.1 GCA_946563605.1 uncultured Clostridia bacterium
GAGTTTGGCTTTGCCAAACTCACGGGAGTTCATTGTAAACAATGAACTCCTTCTGCCCCGAACGATTTTTATTTTTATAATATCTTTGTTGGGACGTTGTCCCAAACCCAACCAAAGGCACTGCCTTTGGAAACTGCGAGCTTTTTGAAGAAAAGCAAGTTGAAAACAAGTTTTCAACTACCAAAAACTTTTGTTTTCGCAAACGAGCGAGTGTGTTAACACGAGCGATTGCCGTGTGCATAAACCTGTTGTTTCTCAAAGCCGAAGCGCGATATTGGGTGCAGGCTCAGCCTGCTATTTGCCGACGCAGAAGCGTTCAAATACCTTGTCAATCACCGCTTCCGAAGCACGCTCGCCGGTCAGCTCCAATAAACTGTCAATCGCCGAATCAATGCAGACATTCACTGCGTCTAAGGTTTCTCCGCACATTAACGCCTGCTGTGCCTGCTGCATCGTGCGGCTCGCTTCCTCTACACACGCGCGCTGACGCTCGTTCGCAATAATGCCGGATGAAGAATCCAGCTGCGAAAGCTGAAGTAATGCGCAAACTTCCTTCTCCAAAGTCTGTACGCCTTCTCCTGCGCTGGCAGAAAGCTCCGCAATGTGCGAAATCTTCTTCCGAATCTGTTCCACATCAAGCTTTCTCGGCAGATCCGTTTTGTTGATGACTGCCACCACCGGTCGATCCTTAATTTTCTCAATCAGTTCTAAATCCTCCGCGGAAAGCTCCTCCGAACTGTCAAACACCGCTAATACCAGATAGCTTGTGCTGAGTTTCTTTCTTGCAAGCTCAACGCCTACCTTTTCTACGGGGTCATCCGTATCCCGTAAACCGGCTGTGTCTGCCAAATGCAGCACCACATCCCCCAGACGGATGGTGTCCTCCACAATATCCCTCGTTGTTCCCGGAATCTGCGTTACAATGCTCTTTTGCTCGCCGGACAACAGGTTCATTAAGGTGGATTTTCCTACGTTCGGACGACCTACGATTACCGTGCTGACCCCTTCGCGCAGAATCTTGCCGGTGTCATATTCCTTCAAAATCATCCCCAGCGAGTCGCAGATCTGATCGACGCTTTTTTTCAAATTTTCGTCCGATACCTCGTCGATGTCCTCGTCTGGATAATCTACCCATGCTGCAAGCGCAGAGGAAACCTCCAGAAGCTTGTCAATGACCTTGTGGATTTTTGTGAAAACAGCTCCGTCGCGTGCGCTGAGAGCCGCCTGTGCGCTCTGCTGTCCCTGTGAGGCGATCAAATCAACGACTGCCTCCGCCTGTGTCAGATTCATCTTCCCATTTAAAAACGCTCTGCGGGTAAATTCTCCGGCTTGAGCAGGACGTGCGCCCGCATGGATGCAGGCGCGTAAGGTGCGCTGTACCAGATAAATACCGCCGTGGCAGCAAATCTCTACCACGTTTTCCCCCGTATAACTTCTTGGACTGCGATAAACAAAGACGACCGCTTCGTCGATCTCCCCTTGTTCATCATGCAGCCTTCCAAACAGACCATGATAGCCGTCGGTATCCGATACCTTTCTGCCGGAAACCGCGGTAAAGACGCTATCCGTAATGCTGAATGCTTGCGCACCGGATATGCGTACCATTCCAATGCCGCCTGGCGCTATCGGCGTCGAAATCGCTGCAATGGTATCTCCGGAAATCACACTGTTCATCATGATCCTTCCTTTCTGATTTCATCACTTATTTTTCTCTGCATAATTACTTATATTATAACAAAAAAACGCTGTCGTGAAAACTCCCTTTGCCAAAAAACACGCCTGCGATGCCCTTTTTTAGCTGTTTTTTATCGGATAAAAAATCAAGCCTCTGACAAATCTGTCAGAGGCTTGATTTTTTCTTTATTCAAGATCGATTTTTGCGTACAACGGTTTATCCTGTGCTTCAGAAGGTGCTGTGCTGCGCGGCACTTCACTTCTGACATTTTCATTGGAATAAGCCTGTTTTTCCTCATATCTGCGGTCATTTCTGTCCCGATAATTGGAATTCTGTCTTGGAGCGCGTTTGCGGTTCTCCACATCCTCTTTGGTGTTGGTGTTCGGGCGAAAAGCATATGGCTTCTGATTGTTTTCTTCCTGTCCATCTGCCGCACCTTCCTGCGGTCTGCGGTTGTTTGGACGGTAGCCGCCTTTGTTGTAAGGCTTCTTTTTGCCCTTGTAGTTGTTATTGTATTTTTTAACAGGGTTTGTGGAACTGATAACAACGCGTCTGTTCGGTTCCTCACCGATGGAAGCAGAGGTTGCTCCTTCGACGGTGGATACGGTGGCGTGGATGATTCTTCTTTCATACGGATTCATCGGTTCCAGCGTCACTCTGCGTCCTGTTTTGACAACGGTATGTGCCAGACGTTTTGCAAGGGATTCCAGGGTTTTCTCGCGTTTTTCACGGAAATTGCCGCTGTCGATAGTGATTCTCATATAATCGCCGTCCAGACGGTTGATAGCAAGACTTGTCAGATACTGAATTGCGTCGATGGTTTCTCCACGGCGTCCGATCACAAAGCCCAGATCATCGCCTTTCAGGGTGATGTTTAAGTTTTCGCCTTCTTTTGCCGCTTCTGCAGTAAAGGACTGCGCACCCATCGCCTTGAGGATGGCGGTGACATACTCCACTGCCATTTCTTCCTTGTTCTCTTTGACAAAAACGCGAACCTTAGCCGGATACGTTTTCAAGCCGAACAATGCTTTTTTCGGCAGATCAATGATCTCAAACTCTGCCTTTTCTCTGGAAACACCCAGCTGCTGACAAGCGTCCTCGATTGCCAGTTCAACGGTTTTTCCTGTTGTAATGATCTCTTTCAAGCTGATACCTCCTCTGATACTCAGTGAAAAGTCATATCCTTATTCCAAATCGTCGTCTGTAACTTCGGTGTAAACGTCACCATATTTTTCAGCGTCTCTTTTTCTTGCCTCAGCCAATTTCTGACGATTGATTTCTTTCTGGGTTTTTGCTTTTTCTGCAGCTTCGCCCGAACGAGCTCTCTTCTTTGCCTCAATGCGTTCCTGACGCTCTTTCTCCCTGCGTTCTTCCGATTCCTTTTTGGCTTTTTCCGCCATTTCCTTTGGATTGTAGAACTTGTTCAGAACCAGCGACTGAACCATCGAAAATACGTTAGACAAAATCCAGTACATACCTACACCGGCAGGAACCTTAAACGCGATGTACAGCGACATCAGCGGAGAAAACAGCATCATCGTTTTCATGGTTCCGGCGCCAGGACCTTCCATTGCAGCCGGATTATTCTTCATTGGGATCCATGCTGTCAAAAATGCAGTGATACCGGACAAAACAGGGATCAGCAGCAGAACATTCAGTGCGAATGTCGGCGTTTCGCCGAGGTTAATGCCCATAAAGTTCAAATTAAATGCCTGTACCTTGCTGACAACGTCGGCTCCTAAAGCCGCATATGCCTGCGGATTTGCCTGTAACGAGGAGATAATGCCTGTCTGCGGAGAATACTGGCTGAATGCCACTCCAAGGTTCTGCATGATCTCTGTTGCCTGTGCGATGACCGTCTTGTCAATGCCAAGGATGTGCTGCATTGGGTTGTAGATTACATCGATCAAGCCGAACATGACTAAGAACGTGATCAGCATCGGCAGACAGCCACCGGCTGGATTATAATTTTCACGCTGATACAGCTTCTGCATTTCCTCGTTCATTTTCTGCTGGTTTTTGGCGTACATCTTCTGGATTTCTTGCAGTTGCGGCTGGATAACAGCCATCTTTGCCGAGGATTTTTGCTGCTTAACGGACAGCGGTACCATTACCAGCTTGACCAGTATGGTGAACAGGATCAACGACCAGCCATAGCTGTGCAGTACATTGTAAAGCAGCCGCATAATCAAACCAAGCGGATAACCAAGAATATACATTAAAAACCTCCATTCTGTGCTTTTCAGAGGAGCTGAAATCTTCAATTTAACATAAAAAAATTCAGCATCTGAAAAAACACCTTACCATCAGCTTTGGTAAAGGATATCAAAGCCAATATCGTCGCACCTTCATCGTGCGTAAAGTGGATGCCCGACGGGAACATTTCTGGTAAAAGTGGTGTTTATCTGTTCCGATCCAATTTTTCGGGCACCGGATCATAGCCTCCCGGATGAAAAGGATGGCATTTTAAAATGCGGCGCACCGCAAGATACCCTCCTTTGAGCGCGCCAAACCGCTGGATCGCGGTAAAGGCATACGCCGAGCAGGTGGGATAAAAACGGCACCGCGGCGGGAAACATGGGGAGATCACCTTTTGATAAAAGCGGATGAGCAAAAGCAGAAGATATTTCATGAGCATGACCCTGGTTTCGCTTTTTTTCTGTCAACGCTGTTTTTCCGTTTTGCGCCACACTGATTTTCTTTTTGATTGGCGGGATCTGTCAGATTTAGGATTTGTTTTTTCATGACCGACATCATCTCGGTGGATTTTGCCTGCGGTGTTTTCATCCTTGCCACGAATACAAAGTCCCATCCCTGGCTGATTTGAGGATCCAGCTGATAAAACGCAGCACGAATAATCCTTTTACAGCGATTTCTGCAAACAGCTTTTCCGATTTTCTTTGTAACAGTGATTCCAATCCGATTGTAACCCAGACGGTTTTTGCTGGCATAGGTAACGATGAGCGGATGGACAGCGTTCTTTCCTTTAAAATAAAGGCGCCTGAAGTCCTTATTCAATTTTAAGGTTGTCCTTTTGTTCACGCACTTCACTCTCCCATCCATAAAATGGATTACAAAAAGAAAGGCCACTTATCCTGATAAGTGGCCTGCTTATTCTGGAATGAAACACGAACGGCAGAATAAATACAAGCCTGTTCCCTGTTTCCTTCCAGATACTCCTCATAAAAAAGGAACCGCGCTGGGTATTAAAACAAACTCTGAGAAAAAGTTCTCTGACAAATCATTAGTATGTCAGCTGTTTTCTTCCTTTTGCTCTTCTGCGTGCGAGAACTTTGCGACCGTTTTTGGTAGCCATTCTCTTTCTGAATCCGTGTTCTTTTTTTCTCTGGATTTTCTTTGGCTGATATGTTCTTACCATTGTTCTTAACCTCCCTTCAAGGCGAAACCTTACAGAGTAAAATTATAGACAAAAACCTTGCAAAAGTCAATAGAATCCGCTTTCCCTTGGCAGCTTATTTTCTGTATTGCAGCACAAATCCCCCTTAAAATTGTTCTGATTTATACAAAAAGCTACGATTCCGAACGGATGCCTGTTCCGATGCGGCACAGCGTTTTTGGAAATCTGATCAAAAAATCCAAAAAGTACTACACGAATCTGTACAGGATTACTCGTTAAAAAATGTTGAAAGCTCTTGAAAATTCTGTTTCGGGTATGTTAAAATACTTAGTGTAAAAAGTGTTGAAAAATATTTTTCCATATTTCTTTCACAATTTTCCCCTGATGCTTTCCACAGCCTCTTTTGCTGTGTTCAAATCTCGTTCAGAGGCTTGTGAAATTTACGGAAAATACGTGAAACAAAAATGCATATTTATGCACCCCTGCTTTTTTCATCTTGTAACTGGGCTGTTAAGCGGGGGTTTTCCTATCCCAGCTTGAAGCTGGACACAATTCGCGTTGTCGGTTAAGTGCGAACTTGAAAGTTACGCTCTCGCGCATGAAGTCGCACTTTTGCTTTGTACAAAAATTGGCTTTGCGTTGTGCGACCCTGAGAATGGAACTGTGTTCCATTCTCCTTGGCTTTTGTATCGCTCGTTAGCGCGAAAACAAAAGTTTTTGGTAGTTGAAAACTTGTTTTCAACTTGCTTTTCTTCAAAAAGCTCGCAGATTCCAAAGGCAACGCCTTTGGTCGCACTCCGCAGAGTGCGAAACACCTTTATCGTCAGGCGCTCCTTGGGAGAGCTCGAGAACCTTTTTGCAAGAGAAAAGGTTCTCGAAAACTAACGCGACGATAAATCCCCCCTCGCAAAGTTCCCAGTGGGAAGTTTGCGACACCAGTTTGAAGCTAGACACTGTTTCGCGCCAGATTGAATCTGGACACAATTCGCGTTGTCGGTTAAGTGCGAACTTGAAAGTTACGCTCTCGCGTAGGTCGCTCAGCCTCCGGCTTCGCTCGTGAAGTCGCACTTTTGCTTTCGTATAACAATAGGTTTTGTGTCGTGCGACCTGAGAATGGAACAAAGTTCCATTCTCTCTAGCTTTCATGTTTTCCGGCTTCGCTCGTGATGCCGCACTTTTGCTTTGTACAAAAATTAGCTTTGCGTTGTGCGACCCTGAGAATGGAACAAAGTTCCATTCTCCTTAGCTTTTGTATCACTCGTTTGAGTAAAAACAGAAGTTTTTGGTAGTTGAAAACTTGTTTTCAACTTGCTTTTCTTCAAAAAGCTCGCAGATTCCAAAGGCAGCGCCTTTGGCCGCACTATACAAAGGTCAAATGATGAGATAGGAGCAGGAGTGCGGTCTGCATATCAAAAGAAGGGAATTTAAAAGTTATGGAATCGTTTAAGGAACTGTTCCAGATGGTGAAGGATTACACACGCCAGTATGTGATGGACTCCCAGGAACTGTCTGAAATTGCTTACCAGGTTTGGATCAAGAGTCTTGAGCCTGTCAGCTTCGACGGTCACACCGCCGTTTTGTTTATCAAAGCTGAATTTATGAAAAAAATCGTAGAAGAAAAATATCTCGGTCTGCTGACTCAGGCGTTTGAAGCGGTGGTTGGATTCCCTGTTAAAGTAGAGATCCTCTGCGAGACTTCCGACCGTTCCGATAAAAAAGACTTCACGCCTGCTTCGGTGCAGACTTCCGCACCATCCCCTGTTCTGCCGTCTTACAGCCAGGAGGAAATTGAAATGAACAGCCAGGGCGGAGAATATGAATACACCTTCTCCACCTTTATCGTTGGCAGTTCCAATAAGTTTGCGCAGGCAGCCTGCCGTGCGGTCGCACAGAATCCTGCCAACGCCTACAACCCACTGTTCATCTACGGTGGTTCCGGTCTCGGCAAAACTCATCTGCTTTATGCGATTGCCAGCGAGATCAAAGAAAGCCGTCCTAAGACCAATGTTATCTACGTCAAAGGTGAAGAATTTACCAACGAACTGATTGCTGCCATCGGCGCAGAATCCACCAAGGAATTCCACGACAAATACCGTCAGGCAGATGTTTTGCTGGTGGACGACATTCAGTTTATCGGCGGCAAAGAAAGCACGCAGGAAGAATTTTTCCACACCTTCAATTCTCTTTATCAGTCTGGAAAGCAGATCGTACTGACTTCCGACCGTCCGCCGAAAGAGATCAAAACCCTCGAAGACCGACTGCGCACCCGCTTTGAATGGGGTTTGATTGCGGACATTCAGCCACCGGATTTCGAGACCAGAATTGCGATCATCAAGCGCAAAGCGGAGCTTTTGGATTTAGAGATTCCGAGCATCGTCGAAGAATACATTGCAAACCATGTAAAAAACAACATCCGTCAGCTGGAGGGCGTTGTCAAAAAGCTCAACGCTTATAACAAGCTTGCGCAGACACCTCCTTCCATTTTGCTGGCGCAGAATGCCATCCGCGAAATTTTAACTGACAACCAGCCGATTCCTGTCACCGTAGAGCGCATCATTTCTGAGGTTGGACGAACCTTCGGCGTCAGTGCGGAGGATATTCGTTCCGCGAAGCGTTCCTCACAGATTTCCAACGCCCGTCAGGTCGCGATGTACGTCATCCGCGAAGTTACCCAAATGTCGATGGCAGCCATCGGCAGCGAATTCGGCGGCAGGGATCATTCCACCGTTGTTTACGCCACCGGACAGGTTGTGAAGAACATGAAGCAGGACACCAAGTACAAAGAAACCATCGAGGACATCATCAAAAACATCCGCGACGCCTAGCAGGCTGAGCCTGCACTCAGTTCGCGCCAGCTTGAAGCTGGACACGATTCGTGTTGTCGGTTAAGTGCGAACTTGAAAGTTACGTTCTCGCGCAGGTCGCTCAGCCTCCGGCTTCGCTCGTGAAGTCGCACTTTTGCTTTCGTGTAGCAATAGATTTTGTATTGTGCGACCTGAGAATGGAACGAAGTTCCATTCTCCTTAGCTTTTGTATCGCTCGTTTGAGTAAAAGCAGAAGTTTTGGGTCGAGCTTTTTCCAAAAAGCTCGCGGATTCCAAAGG
>CAMNVW010000062.1 GCA_946563605.1 uncultured Clostridia bacterium
CATTTTATCCTTTTTATTTAAAAATAATATAAAAAATAAATGGTTTTTTTTTTTTTCTAAATTTTATGATTTTTTGACATAGTCAAAACTTTGGGGGACGTACAACAAAATGAAAATAATATAAAAACTAAAAGCGTCCCCATTTACAGGGACGCTCCTTTGCTATATAATGATACAATGGAAAAAGTGTATTTGGGACTTTAAAACATAAAAGAGCAGATATGTGGGAGTGTCCGCAGAAGGACGTTCCCGAACAAGTAGTATCACATCGTGATTTGCAGGTAGATGTTTTTAGACAGAAGCGGTGAGAGCAGCGCTTCTGCCGATCGTTGTACCCCAAAAGGAAAGGTGATAAGAATGACCCAAGAACAGATCCAGATAACACAGGTGCAGACTTTGCGCCTTCCGGCTATCGCTATTCGCGGACTGGTTATGTTCCCCAAAATGGTGCTGCATTTTGATGTTGCGCGTACAAAATCAATCGTTGCGCTCAACCGTGCCATGCAGGGAAATCAAAAGATTTTTCTGGTGACTCAGAAAAACAGCAGAGTGGAAAATCCGACAAAAGACGATTTGTATACCGTCGGTGTTGTCGCAAAGATAAAACAAATTTTGAAAGCACAGGGTGATGTTGTCCGCGTTGTGGTGGAGGGCGTTTATCGCGCCCGTATGTGCGAGCTGATCAGCACAGATCCTTTTTATGAGGTCATGTGCGAGGAGATGCCGATGATGCCGGTCGAAGAAGGCAAGCAGGTTACCATCGACGCTTATATGCGCATTGTAAAAGACTTGTTTGAAGAGTACTGCTACTATGCGCCCAAGATGCCAAAAGAACTGGTGGTCAATATCATTGGTTCGGACGATCCGGTGTATGCAAGCGAATATCTGACGCAGAATCTGGGCTTCTCTTTGGAAGATAAGCAGATGATTTTGGAGGAATCCAGTATCAGGAAACGTCTGGAAATCCTTTCTTCGCTACTGCGTCAGGAAAATGAGATTCTTTCCATTGAACGCAGCATCGCAGAGCGTGTAAAAGATCAGGTTGACCGCAATCAGAAGGAATATTATCTGCGTGAACAGCTCAAAGCGATTCATGCTGAGCTGGGCGATGAGGACGACAGCGATACTGAAATCGAAAAGTACCGCGCAAAACTGAAAGAAATCGAACCGGACGAAGAAACCGAAAGCAAGCTGACCGAAGAGATCAACAAGCTTTCCAAGATGATGTTCAACAGTCAGGAGGCAATGGTCTCCCGAAATTACCTTGATACCGTTTTTTCCCTGCCGTGGAAAAAGATGACGGAGGACAAGCTGGACATCAACGCGGCGAGAGAACGTCTGGACGCTGACCATTACGGTCTGCAAAAGGTCAAGGAACGAATTTTGGAAATCCTTGCAGTCAGAAAACTCGAACCCAATATCAAAGGACAGATTATCTGCCTGGTGGGTCCTCCCGGAGTGGGTAAGACCTCGATTGCAAAATCCATCGCGGCGGCAATGGGCAGAAACTATGTCCGCATGAGCTTGGGCGGTGTGCGCGATGAAGCGGATATCCGCGGTCACCGCAAGACCTATATCGGCGCGATGCCTGGACGAATCGTTTCCGCAATCAAGCAGGCAGGCAGCATGAACCCGTTAATGCTGCTTGATGAGATAGACAAGCTTGGCAGCGACTTCAAAGGCGACCCATCCTCCGCACTGTTGGAGGTATTGGACTCGGAGCAGAACTTCGCGTTCCGCGACCATTACCTTGAGATTCCGTTGGATTTAAGCAACGTGCTGTTCTTTGCAACAGCGAACGACCCGTCCGGTATTCCGGCACCGCTGTATGATCGTATGGAAATCATCGACCTTTCGAGCTATACCCGAGAGGAAAAATTCCAGATTGCAAAACGCCATCTGATTCCAAAGCAGGTGAAACGTCATGGACTCAACGGTCGTACCTGCCGGTTCTATGACGACGCGGTGTATTCGCTGATCGACCATTATGTTCGTGAAGCCGGTGTGAGAACGCTGGAAAGGGAGATTGCTTCTCTGTGCAGAAAGAGTGCGAAGATGATCGTGGCAGGAGAGAAAAAGAGCTGCTACATCAGCGCAAAGATGCTGGAATCCCTGCTTGGACCACAAAAATTTAAGGATGATGAAATCGAACGGGAGAATCTGATCGGCGTCGTCAACGGATTGGCATGGACGTCTGTCGGCGGAGAGATTTTGCAGGCAGAGGTAGCCGTTGTAGAGGGAAACGGCAAAATTGAATTGACAGGTTCTTTGGGAGATGTAATGAAGGAATCCGCAAAGGCGGCAGTCACCTGCGTCAGAAGCCTGTGCGACCGTTATGGCATTGACAAGGATTTTTATAAGACAAAAGATATCCACATTCATTTCCCGGAAGGCGCAGTTCCAAAAGACGGACCTTCCGCAGGCGTTACTATCACAACGGCGCTGGTTTCCGCACTCAGTGGGATTCCAGTGCGCCATGATGTTGCCATGACTGGCGAGATTACTCTGCGCGGTCGGGTTCTGCCGATTGGCGGACTCAAAGAAAAGACGATGGCGGCATACCGCAACGGTATGAAAACAGTCATCATTCCAAAGGCAAACGAACCTGATTTGTATGAGGTCGATCCGGTGGTCAAAGAAAATGTGACCTTCGTGCCGGTCAAGGAAATCAACGAAGTGCTGAAAACAGCGCTGGTATCGGTTTTGCCGCTGCCTTTGCAAAACAATGCCCCTTCACTTGAAAAGGAAACAACTGTTCCAGTGATGGAATCGGTCAAAACAGATCACTCGCGTCTGAACGCATAAATAAAAAATCAAAGGAAAGGAAAAGGCGCGCATGAATTATCATAACGTCGTTTTTGAGACATCCTTTGGTCAGGCAAGTCAGCTGACCGATTCCGACCTTGTTGAGATTGCCTTTGCGGGCCGCTCCAACGTCGGAAAATCCAGCCTGATCAATAAAATTTTTAACCGCCGTTCGCTGGCGCGTGTCAGCGCGGTTCCTGGAAAGACTGCGACGATCAACTTTTTCCGTTTGGAAAATGTGCGCTTTGCGGATCTTCCGGGATATGGTTACGCAAAGGTTTCGCAGGGTGAAAAGAACAGATGGTCGAGTTTGATCGAAACCTATTTTAACAGCAACCGCCGCATCGAGTTGGTTTTCCAACTGATTGATATGCGTCATCCGCCGACCAAGGATGACTTGATGATGGTGGATTTCCTAATTGAAAATGAATATCCATTTGTTATTGTGCTGACCAAAAAGGACAAACTTTCTAAAAAACAACAGGAAGAACGTCTGAAAGCCCTGCAAACAGAGATTCCCTATGCAGACCAGATCCATATGATTCCGTTTTCCGCAGTCAAAGGGGACGGCGTGGAAGAACTGCGAGAAATCATTGATGAAATCGCAGAGGAAAACAGGGAATAAAAATAAGGTATCGGTGTTCGGGTGACACAGCCGAGAAATGCTCTCATCAAAAGGAGGTACCTTTGCATGGAAAACAAAGTGAATTATTACGGCAGTCTGTGTACAGAAATGTATGAGCTTCTTCATCCACAGGCTCCGCAGGATGAACTGGAATTTTATTTGTCTTACGCAAAACCGGGTGATAAAGTACTGGAACTGCTGTGCGGAAGCGGAAGGTTTTTTGTGCCTTTTCTGCAAAAGGGGTTTGATATAACCGGCGTTGACCTTTCCAGAGAAATGCTGGATAAACTGCTGGAAAAAGAACCTACAGCAAAGGTACATTGCTGCGGCGCGGATCAATATGAAACAAAAGAACAATATGATTATATTTTTATCTCGTCCAATTCCTTTTCCCTTTTCACTGATCAGGAGCTGGCAAAAAGCGTGCTGCGCAGAGCAAAAGAGCTGCTTGCGCAGCAGGGCAGATTTGTCTTTGCGGTGGATACTGTCCACAGTGCTGAAAATGGGGATGGAAACTATCATGAGGTTTCCAGCGTAAAAACAAAGGAAGGGTTTCTGCTCAAGCTGAAAATGTGCGAACGCTATGACGCAGCAAACCAGATACAATATTATCCAAGCGTTTATGAACTGTGGGATGGGGAACAGCTGCTGCAAAACGAGCAGATGGATTTTCAAACGAGATTGTACCGCTTGGGTGATTTGGATGAACTGCTGAAACAGAGCGGTTTTGCTGGTTACAGAGTATACAGTGGCTTTGAAAAAACGGCTGCGGAGAACAGCAACAGCGGAACGTTGCTGTATGAGTGCTGGTAACAGCCGACAAGCCAGAGGGATAAAATGAAGAAATGGATACATAGGAGGGGAAGCAGTGTATGAAACAATCGGAATGTCTGGGCGTCAATGAACAGGGGCATCTGACCATCGGCGGATGCGATACGGTCGAACTTGCCAAAGAGTACGGTACACCGCTGTATGTATTGGATGAATCGGGGGTAAGGGCAGCCTGCACAAGCTACCGTCAGTCGATAGAGCGGTTTTATCAAGGCAAGGGAATGGTCTGCTATGCAAGCAAGGCGTTCTGCTGCAAGGAGATCTGCCGCATCATGGACAGCGAGCAGATGGGGCTTGACGTTGTTTCGGAAGGAGAACTCTACACCGCTTTGCAGGCAGGTTTTCCGCCGGAGAGGATCTGTTTTCACGGCAACAACAAAACCGACCATGAGCTTCGCTATGCGCTGGAATCCAATATCGGATTGTTCATCGTTGATAACGTCTATGAGCTGGAGCGCTTGAACAGTTTTGCACACGAGATGGGCAAAAAGGCAGCCATCTCGTTCCGCATCAAACCCGGTGTGGACGCGCACACCCATGAATTTATTCGGACAGGACAGATTGACAGCAAGTTTGGCGTTGCGCTGGAAACCGGCGAAGCAATGCAGATTGTGAAAGAAGCGCTGAAGCTGGAAAATGTTATCCTCAAAGGGGTACACTGCCATATCGGTTCTCAGATTTTTGAATTGGAGCCGTTTGAACTGGCAGCACAGCGCATGATCGAATTTATGGCGCAGGTAAAGGAAGAAACCGGCTATACGATCGAGCAGCTTGACCTTGGCGGCGGTTTTGGCATCTGCTACACTGAAAAGGACGCTGCACTGCGTTATGACAGCTATATGGAAAAGGTGTCGGTTGTTGTGAAAGAAAGCTGCGAGCGCCTGCATTTTCCGCAGCCGTTTATGATGCTGGAACCAGGACGCTCCATCGTTGGTTCATCCGGTATCACCCTGTACACAGCCGGTGCAATCAAGGAAATCCCCGATATCCGCACCTATGCGGCAATTGACGGCGGCATGACCGACAACCCGCGTTATGCGCTGTATCAGTCGGAGTATGAAGCAATTGTTGCAAACAAGGCGGATCAGCCGAAAACAATGGTCGTTACTTTGGCTGGAAAATGCTGTGAAAGCGGCGACCTGCTGGGTGAAAATATGCCGATTCAGCCTGTAACAAGCGGCGACATCGTTGCGGTGCTTTCGACCGGAGCATACAACTATTCGATGGCATCAAACTATAATCGTTTGTGCCGTCCAGCCGTTGTGATGGTGAAGGACGGCGCTTGTCGTGTGATTGTAAAACGGGAAAGCTTGCAGGATCTCGTCCGCAACGACCTTTAACCATCAAACACAGACCCTGACAGAGAGACTGTCGGGGTCTTGATTCATGTGTTTTTGTAATATACAGCACAATGAATACGGTCAAACGTACTACCTGCACAAAACAAACAATCGTTATCAGGCAAACATGATCATAATTTTTTATGTTTTGTTAAATCTGAGTCTTTATTCTTTACTTTAATATAACAAAATGTTAAAATTGGTTTTGATATAAAGGGCAGGAGGAGATTGGAAAATGAATTCTAAACTCAAAGAGCTTAATGTAGAGTTTTTGTTTCAGGCGATTTTAAAGCTGGAAACAATGGAAGAATGTTACCAGTTTTTTGAAGATTTATGCACTGTACCGGAACTTAGAGCGTTATCACAGCGCCTTTTGGTGGCAAAGATGCTGGATGACAACAGAGTTTACAGCGACATTGTTGCAGAAACAGGAGCAAGCACAGCAACCATCAGCCGTGTCAACCGTTCGTTAAATTACGGCTGCGATGGCTACCGAATTGTTTTTGAAAGGTTAGAAAAGGAAAATGAGTTATAACACCTTTGCAAACTTTTATGATACATTAACGGATAATATTTCTTATTCGAAAAGGGCGGCTTACTTCGACAGTGTAATCCGCAAGTTTTGCCCGAATGCTTCCATCCTGCTGGATCTTGCCTGCGGCACCGGAACGCTTTCGCTGGAACTTGCCAAATTGGGTTATGACGTCGTTGGAACAGATGCTTCTGCACAGATGCTTTCCGAAGCGATGCAGAAAAAAGCGCGTATTCTGTATGGAGAGGATTTTGAAAACGAAGAACCATCCGATCCGCAGGTGGAAAAGGTTTTGTTCCTCTGCCAGCCAATGCAGGAGCTGGATATGTACGGAACGATTGATGCGGCAATCTGTGCGCTTGACAGTATCAACCATATCACCGATCCGGCGGTGGTGCAGAAGGTATTTGACCGCGTGAGCCTTTTCATGAACCCGGGTGCGGTGTTTGTCTTTGACGTCAACAGTGTTTATAAACACAGGGAAGTGCTGGGCAACAATGTATTTGTGTTTGACCGAGACGACGTCTACTGCGTATGGCAGAACAGCTATTGTGAAGATGGTTTTCAGGTTCAGATGGATCTGGACTTTTTTGAGTACGATGAGAAAAATGACAGTTACATCCGCACAAGCGAGAGCTTTTGTGAGCGCGCATATACGGATGAGGAAATCCGCGGATTTATCCAGAAAAGCGGCTTGAAGCTGGCGGCAGTTTATGCGGAGGACAGCTTTGATCCGGTCGCAGAAGATACGCAGCGGATTATTTATGTAGCACAAAAATAATTTATGTTTTATAAAAATGGGAAAATAAAGAGGAAGATCAATGGGAAAAATTGTTAGAACGATTTCGCGGGATGGAATGGTTATGTGCTGTGCAGTTGACAGCACCGACGCAGTTGCCCGTATGGAACAGATTCATAAAACATCCGCGGTAGTGACTGCGGCAGAGGGAAGGCTACTCACAGCGGCTTCTATCATGGGTACCATGCTGAAAAGCAGCAAGGATTCGGTTACGCTGCGCATGGAAGGCGAAGGTCCTGCAGGGATGCTGATTGCGGTTTCCGACGGTACCGGCAACGTGAAAGGCTATATGGGCAATCCGGTGGTGGAGATTCCACTCAACAAACAGGGAAAGCTGGATGTAGCGGGCGCAGTCGGCAAGGACGGATTTTTGTATGTCATCAAGGACCTGGGAATGAAAGAGCCTTACGTTGGTCAGGTACCAATTGTTTCCGGTGAAATAGCGGAGGACATTACCAACTATTACGCAACCAGTGAACAGATTCCAACCGTCTGCGGTTTGGGCGTATTGGTTAACCCTGATTTGAGTGTGTCTGCGGCGGGCGGTTATTTACTTCAGCTGCTCCCTGGCGCTGATGAGGAAACCATCTGCCACGTGGAGGAAAATATCAAAAAGATGCTGCCGGTTTCAACGATGATTCGTCAGGGCATGACACCGGAACAGATTGCATTTCAGGCGTTGGATGGATTTGATGCGAATATCATTGACGAGTATCAGATGGGCTATGTCTGCGATTGCTCCAGAGCAAGGGTAGAACGCGCGCTGATCAGCCTTGGAACAAAGGAACTGGAAGAAATTGAGCAGGAAGGCAAGACGATTGAGGTAGGCTGCCAGTTCTGCGATAAAAAGTATCACTTTACCCAAAACGATATCCGCAATCTGATAAAAGCTGTTCAGAGTAAGAAGTAATAAAAAACGCTGAGAAAAATCTCAGCGTTTTTTAGACCCCAAACTTTTGTTCTAAAAAATAAAAGTTTTCGCCCGCCTTTTACAAAAGGCGGCAG
>CAMNVW010000063.1 GCA_946563605.1 uncultured Clostridia bacterium
ATTTCGCCGGTTCCGTCCACGATGGCAATCAGGGATTCCGGCTGCAGCATACGAGCCGCTTCATATAAGGTTTTACCGACCAGCTCAGGCGGTGCCTGCATGGTGGATACAGACAAAACCTCGTTTCCGACAGGAATATGACGGGCTTTTGTGCGGTCGGTGAGCATTGCGTAAACAGAAGAAACAGTGATATTGGTCGGGCAGAGATATTGAATATCAAACCTTGAAAAAATATCCTCCCGTAAAGGGTCAAAAATACGCGCGATGATTTTGGGAACGTTGAATATTTCACGGGCAATCTGGCAAACCATAATGTTGGTGTTGTCGTCCTCCGTGAGGGCAGCTACCGCATCACAGCCTTCGATGCCGGCTTGACGCAGGATATCCAGATCGATCGGCACGCCATGAATGGTAAAGCCGGAAAAATCGTCTGATAAAAGATGGAAACTTTCTTGCTTGAGGGCAATAATGGATACGTCGTGACCCAACCGGCACAAGGTATCGGCAAGGCGCGCGCCAACTTTTCCGCATCCGATAATCAATACATTCATAAAAAGATACTCCTTGCAGTAAGGCTTAAAATAGAAAATAGCTGTTCCTATTATAACGCAAATGTTTTCTGGAATAAAGGGCGTAAAATTTGTTTTTGAGGAAAATTATTTTTGCGTTAAGCTGTCGGTTTCATTTTGTTCGGGAAACGAATCGAAAGAAAGAAAAAATTGTAGAGGAAGTTTAAATGAACTGTAAATTTTGGCGTGTTGGCAAATTATTTTCCAATTTTCTAGTGACAAATGTTTCATTTTATGGTATAAGTAAATAGAAGTAATCTTTATTTAGCCTACTTAAGCGATATAATTTGATATTGTGGACAAAAGAATTTTTTTTATTTGAAAGGGGATCGTTTGATTTATGAAAAAAGCAGCGATTTTGGCACTGTTAGGTGTAGCGGCAGCAGGCACAGCAGCTTTCTGCGCAAAAGTAATTAAAAAATATAACCAGGAGCAGGAGGATGATTATACCGAGTGCGACTGTGGTTGTGATGAATGTAACACAGCCGAAGAAGAAGCAGCAGAAGCTGCAACAGCAGAAGAAGCTGCTGAAGAAAGCGCAGAAGTATGCGAAGAAGCCGTAACAGCAGAAGAAGCTGCTGAGGAAGACGCAGCTGTTGCAGAAGAAGCAGCAGAAGTTGTTGAAGAACCGGAAGTTACTATCGAGCTGACCATTGAAGAAGCAAAGCCAGAAGAAAACGAACCGGAAGAAGAACTGGAAGACCACGAGGAAATTATCTAGTCCGCGTTTTTCTGTATCGGAGCGATAAAACCAGAACCATCAAAAAAAACAGGGTCGCGGCAGCGGCCCGTTTTTTATAGAGAAAGGCGGAGAATATGAAGGGATGGTATCTTGACCACAGCGGCGTCGCGGTCAAAACACAAAACCATTTGCTGCTGTTCGATTTGTTTGGGGATATCCTCAATTGGGAACAGGGCGGCGGACTGGACGAGGGACGGCTGAACCCTGAGCAGATTGCAGGGGAAGATGTTCTGATCTTCGTTTCCCATGAGCATGAGGATCACTTTGACCCGAAGATATTTGAGCTGAAAAAGCATCTCAAAAAAGTGCGTTATGTGCTGCCGGAAGAATTTGATGAAGTGATCGACGACGCTGTTTTCGTTCATAGTAATATGAGCGTGCAGTTGGATGACTGCAAAATCACGACCTTTGATTCCACCGATATCGGGGTCGCCTATCTGGTGGAGATAGACGGAAAGCTCATCTATCACGCAGGGGATTTGAACTGGTGGCACTGGGAGGGCGAGGAAGAAGAATTTAACCTCGACCAGCAGCGCCGCTATCAGCAGCAGATGAAATTGCTGAGCAGAGAAGTTGGAAAACGGGAAATCGACCTTGCGTTTGTTCCGGTAGATCCGCGTCTTGAGGATGATTGTCTGCGTGGGGTCACCTGCTTTGCACAAAATGTGAACGCGAAGGCGATCGTCCCCATCCATTTTTGGGGTGACCCGTCGGTTTTTGACAGAATACAGACTGCGGAGCAGGCACGCTTTTTTGCGGATAAAATCGTTTGTCTGCATCAGCGAGGGGATTCTTTTTAGCACACGCTGCAATTTACAAGAGGACGAGAGAGGGGAAGAACACCATGCAGTTGGACAAGGAGAATATCAAAAAAATTGTGGGGATCATCAGCTTTGCCATTCTGCTGAACTGGGGACTCAAAAACACAGAAATGCTGGGGCGCTTGTTGAAACTGGGAATCGGTCTGCTTTTGCCGTTTTTGGTTGGCGGACTGCTGGCGTTTATCATCAATGTGCCGATGCGCTTTTTGGAGCACAAGCTGTTTGATGAACCGTATCAAAAGAAATATGCCGGTAAATGTTTTGCTGGCAAAAAGACCTCTTTGCCAGTGGCAAAACAACCGGAGACATCAACGGCAAAACAACAGCTGCCTGTCTGGTATCGGGCAAAACGTCCGCTCAGCCTGATATTGAGCCTGCTGATGGTGGTCGGGATCATCTTTGTAGGAGCATTTTTGATTGTGCCGGAGCTTGCCAACAGCATCAACATGGTGGCAAACAGCGCGAAAAGCTTTCCGACGCAGCTGCACAAATGGAGCCAACAACTGATGGAATGGATGCCGCAGGCGGCACAGTGGCTGGAAGAGATGACGACCAGCATGGATATTGACTGGCGAAAGACCGTCACAGACATTGCCGGATTTTTGCAGAACGGCGCAGGCAATGTGCTCAACACCACCTTTAATGTGGCGGCGTCCATTTTCAGCGGCATTGTGACGGGATTTTTGGCGATCGTTTTTTCTTTTTATCTGCTGATGAACAAGGAAAAGCTCGGCAGTCAGGTAAAACAGATTTTGTACGCCTGCATGAGAGAATCCCATGCGGATTATCTGATTCGGGTGGGCGCGATGGCGAACAGAACCTTTTCCAAATTCCTGTCCGGACAGTGCATTGAAGCGGTGATTTTAGGGGCGCTGTTTTTTGTAAGCATGACGATTCTTCGCTTCCCATATGCGCTCATGATCAGCGTGCTGATTGCCTTTACTGCGCTGATTCCGGTGTTCGGCGCTTTTATCGGCTGCGTCGTCGGTGCATTTTTGATTTTGCTGGTTGACCCGCTGCGTGCGCTTTGGTTCATCGTTTTGTTCTTGTGTTTGCAGCAGCTGGAGGGCAACCTCATCTATCCGAGGGTGGTCGGCAGCTCGGTTGGTTTGCCGGCAATCTGGGTGCTGGTTGCGGTCACCTTAGGCGGCAGCATGATGGGCGTTTTGGGAATGTTGATTTACATTCCGCTGTTCTCGGTGCTGTACAGCCTGATCCGCGAAGCGGTTCAGAAGCGATTGAACACCAAAAACATTTCATCGGAAAAATATCTTGCAAAAGCAAAAAAATAATAGTATACATTTGACCGAGCCGAAAGGAGAATCAAGATGAAAAATCTGTTTTTAATTGCGAATGAGTACATCAATCAATCCGACTGGAAAGACCTTGCCATGCTGAAATTCTGCCTGTTTGCGATGGGACTGGCAATCGGTCTGTTTGTGCCTTCAAAATCGAAAAAAGCGGTGCTGATGACGTCAGTTTGCGTGTTTGTGCTGACCTATCTGCCGCTGATGGCAAAATTCTTTAAGGTTGCTTTCGGCAAAAAGGACTGGGAGATCGAGATTTAGCCGCAAAATATCCGTGCGTTACCAAAAGAAATTTTTACACAAAAGCATGGTAAATATATGAATTTATGGTATAATGAACTTGACATGAGGGAGTGAACAGCTCCCTTAAAATTAACGCAATGGAGGAATCACCATGGTTTCTAAAGAAATGGAAGCAAGAATTGACCAATTTATTGCAGATAATAGACAGAATATCCTCAAGGATATTGCTGCGCTGGTAAACATCAAGAGCGTCAGCACAAAGAGCGATGATCCAAGCGCACCTTTCGGCGAAGGCTGCCACAAGGCACTGGACAAAGCGTTTGAACTGTGCGAGAAAATGGGCTTTGCAACCAAGAACTACGACTATTATGCAGGCTCCGCAGTTTACGGCGACGCAGAAAAAGAAATTGCTATTCTGGGACATCTGGACGTTGTTCCTGAGGGCGAGGGCTGGACACATGACCCATATGATATGATTGAAAAAGACGGTTATATCTATGGACGCGGCGTTGCAGACGACAAAGGTCCTACCGTGCTGGGTCTGTACGCGCTCAAAGCAATGAAAGAATTTGGCATCAAACCAAACTATACCTTCCGTCTGGTGCTGGGATGCAGCGAAGAAACCGGTATGGGCGACCTGCCGCACTATCTGGCAGCAGAAAAAATGCCGATCTTTGCGTTCACTCCTGACGCAGGCTTCCCTGTATGTATCGGTGAAAAAGGTCAGCTCGGCTTCTACATCGACCTGCCGGTAGACGGCAAAGTCATCGAGAACGTATACGGCGGCACCGTCAGCAACGCAGTTTGTGCAAAAGCAACCGCAGTGCTCAAAGGCATCAGCGAAGCTGACCTCGGCGATTACGACAAAAACGCATACATTGTTGAAGCAGCAGAAAACGGCTTGAAAGTGACCGCAGTCGGCAAGACCGCTCATGCAGCAAGCCCAGACGGCTCCGTCAACGCAACAAAACTGCTGTGCGAGCTGCTCGCAAAATTGCCGCAGCTTTCCGAAACAGAAAAGAAAGCAATGGCAGCGGTTGCAGACATCCTCAAAGACTGCCACGGCGCAGGTATCGGCGCTGAGGTTGAGGACGAGGTATCCGGCAAGCTGACTCATGTCAACGGCGTAGACGTTCTGGAAAACGGCAAACTGCGCCTGAGAATGGATATCCGTTACCCAGTTACCCTCAAAGGCGAGGATATGGTTGCACGCATTGAAAAACACATCGCTTCCATCGGCGGCGAAGTAAGCAATATGCACTGCACCAATCCATGCTACAAACCGGCTGACACCGCAGAAATCAAAACCCTGCTTGCAGCATACGACCATGTCACCGGCAAAAAGGGCGTTCCATACACCATCGGCGGCGGCACTTACGCAAAACATTTTGACAATGCAGTTGCGTTTGGTCCTGGATTTGACGATATGCCAAATCCATGCGGCGAAGGTCGCGGCGAAGAGCATATGCCTGATGAGTGCAACAGCATCGACTACATGATGAAAGCGCTGAAGATCTACATCATCTCCCTGCTGGGGCTCAACGAATTGTCGCTGTAAGTTGTTTTTTAAGAATCGAAAAGGAGCAGTCCAGATGGACTGCTCCTTTTTTGTGCAGATTTTCGTCCCATAAAATTTACTGCTTTTCTCAAAAACAAATACCAATGGATTTTTAAATGGAAATGTGTTATAATGATTTTTCCGATATTGGTAAAAAAGTTTATCATAATATAGAGCAGAAAGGTTTGGTAATATAGATGCCGCAGACATTTGAAAACCGTTTTTTACAGCTTCGCCGCGCCGTTTTGGAGCAGAGGTTTTCCAGAATGAACGAAAAACAGCGTGAAGCCGTTTTTCAGACAGAAGGACCGGTGCTGATTTTAGCAGGTGCAGGCAGCGGAAAGACAACGGTCGTTGTCAACCGTATCGCCAACATGGTGGAGTTTGGCAATGCTTACAACAGTGAATATGTTCCATCCTGGGTCGGTGAGGATGAGCTTGCGTTTTTGCAGGATTATCTGGACGGCAAACTGGACGATGGCGATATTACACAGGAAAGACTGCGACGCATCGTTGCAGACCGTCCGGTGAAACCTTGGAATATCCTTGCCATTACCTTTACCAACAAGGCAGCAGGGGAACTGAAGGAGCGTTTGGAGGCGATGCTCGGTGAGCAGGCGCTGGATATTCAGGCGTCTACCTTCCATTCGGCTTGTATGCGGATTTTGCGCCGTGAAATCCACAACCTTGGCTACGACAGGAGCTTCACCGTTTATGATACCGACGATTCGGTGCGTATCATCAAGGAAGCGCTCAAGGAACTGAATGTTCAGGAAAAGAGCATGGCGCCAAAGGGAATCTTAGCGTCTATCAGCAGCGCAAAAGACCAGATGCTGACAGCACAGGATGTTCTGCGCAACGCAGGCGGCGATTACCGTGAAGAAGTCGTTGCAAAAGTTTACGACTATTACCAGAAACGACTGAAAGCAGCAAACGCTCTGGATTTTGACGATATTATTATACTGACAGTAAAAATATTTCAGCAGTATCCAGATATTCTGGAAAAATACCGCAACCGTTTCCGTTACATCATGGTGGACGAGTATCAGGATACCAACAATTCGCAGTTCCTGCTCGTCAGCCTGCTTTCCGCCGGTCACAACAATATCTGCGTTGTCGGCGATGACGACCAGAGTATTTATAAATTCCGCGGAGCGACCATCGAGAATATCCTGAACTTTGAAAATCAGTACCGCAATACAAAGGTGATCCGTCTGGAGCAGAATTACCGCTGTACCCAGACCATCCTGGACGCGGCAAATGCGGTCATTGAAAACAATACACAGCGCAAGGGAAAAACACTGTGGACACAGAATCCAAAAGGCACACAGGTCAAGGTTTACCGAGCGCAGTCCGAGCAGGATGAGGCAAAATTTATCGCGGACACCATCCTGGAAAACGTGGCGAAGGGTCAGCGTTTTTCCGACCATGCCATTCTGTACCGCATGAACGCGCAGTCGAACACCGTTGAAAACGCGCTGATCCGTTCGGGCATCGCCTATAAAATGCTTGGCGGACAGCGATTCTATGACCGCAAGGAGATTAAGGACATCATCGCTTATATGAGCGTTATCAATAACCATGCGGACGCCATCCGACTCAAAAGGATCATCAACGAGCCAAAGCGCGGCATCGGCGAAGCGACGCTCGATAAAGCGCAGGAAATTGCGGATATGCTGAATCTGCCGCTGTTCGAGGTGCTTTCACACGCGGACGAATATCAGCCGCTCGCGAAAAAATGCAAGCCGCTGATGGAGTTTGCACAGATGATAGAACGTCTGGGAGAAACCGCGGAAAACAGCAGTTTGGAAGAACTCTTTGACCAGCTGCTCGAAGAAACCGGCTATATGATTTACTTGCAGGCGCAGGGGGAAGAAGGCATCACCCGCATCGAGAACGTAAACGAGCTGAAAACGAATATTATTCAATATGTGCAGGAAAATGAAAAGCTGCCGCAGCTGTCGGTCGACCCGGAAAATCCAGATGAACGCGGGGAAATCGTTCTGCCGACATTGGCAGGATTCTTGGAGGAAGTCACCCTCTACACCGATTTGGATACCTACGATGCGGACGCCGACCGCGTTGTCATGATGACCATGCACTCGGCAAAGGGCTTGGAATTTGAGAATGTATTCTTCTGCGGCGCGGAGGAAGGCATCTTCCCGGGAATGCAGGCAATTTACAATCCAGAGCAGATCGAGGAGGAACGCCGCCTTGCGTATGTCTGCATCACAAGGGCGAAAAAACAGCTGTACATCACCAACGCTGCCCAGCGTATGATTTTTGGTCAGACGGTCAGAAACCGTGTGTCCCGATTTGTTACCGAGATTCCGGCAGTGTGCTGCGACGTGGAGGATAAGACCATCCGAAAGGTGGATCCGGCACAGCTGAAAAAGACACCGGTCAAGAAAACGCACGCAGTCAACGATATTGGCGTCGGAGGTCTTTCGGCGAAAAAGACG